>JBGCEN010000325.1:0-5474 GCA_045106435.1 Rhodothermales bacterium | reverse complement strand
CTCAGATTTTGGCGCTTTGCACAACGTACTTATTACGTTGTGCAAAGCGCCATTTTTTGTTTTGGGTACGGCTAAAAGCTACGGACACGTTTAGATAACCTCTCTGTTTAGGAGCTACAGAATTGGCCAAAAAACGCAAAGATGAAGGCTTGTCCTCAACGTGATGGAAAGCCTGTCCTCAACTTGATGGGGAAATCTGGTTAAAACGCGACATTCAGGTATTTTTCGGCGATTGCGCTTCGCAAAGATACTTCACTTCGTTCAGCATGACATGATTAAATATTTTTTGTACATGGGGCATGTCTGGAAATAACCTTAGAAATGAGGCTCTACACTCAGGGCGAGCCCCTGGCGGATTCCTCAGCTTGACTGGGGATCCATGAGAGCCTGAACAAACCCATTGAATCCCCAGTCAAGCTGAGGAATCCCACTTTTTTATGGCTTTTATTGATTTGCGAGCTGTACCGAAAATTGGTTTAGTAATAAAATATTGTGCAAAATATTTAGAATATGTTTGCCCTCGTTCTACACTTTAATCCTTGCACAAATCACCATTGAAGTAGGAGTTTACCAATGGCGTAACAGGCAAGCCGGCCAACCGTTCAGACAATCTCAAGCTATCTGCTATGGCCTTCCATTCAATGGCTTGTTCATTGCCTTGTTCAGCCTGTTCAGATAAAGCTTTCAGGTCTGCCCCTAACCATTCATGTATACCTGGAACAGCTCGATCTATAGCCAGACTACTGACTTCAAAATAAGCCCGCGGGTCATCATATTCCTTGCTACGAGACGCCCATTTCCGGAATCCAGGGACATATCCTTCAAGTGCAGCTTCTTTAAATTGTAAAAGCGCAGCTTCCTTATCATCCATAAAAAAGCCTTTTGAGTACTTTGCTTCCAGATTACCCTGCAGTATAGCTTTGTCTAGCCATGCATAGGCAAGAGAATCGTTTTTTCCTACGTCTGTATAAAACGGCAAATGCCAACGCGTATGATATACGCGATAAAGCCACAGTGCTGCGGTACCACTCCCTTCTTCGGCTTTTTTATGCAGAGACTCAACCCATATCTTCGACCAATAGTTGGATTCTGATGGCTTTTTTCTAAACCAATCTGAAGACATTAAAATCGAAAAAGGGTCTCCCATCCTTGCCCGGTTTTCAGGCTCAGAAAATTCAGCCATAATCATTATCGCACAAAGATTGCCGTTTTCGGCTGCCGGCTCAGAGAGACGCATGGCTTTGGCAAACTGTCCGCCTTGCGCTGCTGCCATCACCTCGCTCCATACAAACGCATCCGGTGCTTCGCTGTTTGTATCCTGACAAGCCACAAACACAAAAAGACAGACAACCATAAGCATGACGGGTGTTATCCAGGAGCTGCCTGGTTGTGTTTTTCCAGTTTCTCCTGCATTTCGTTCAACCAGGAACTGAATCCGATCAACAAGCCGGCCTCCTTTTGCTGAGAGAGCCAGGCTTTGCTTGCTCATGCGGCTTGCTTCAAGGTTAGCCAACGCATTTACATACACAACCTTATTCTCCAGTAATCCAGTAGCCAAATCATCGCAGCAAAACTCGCGCTGAACGCGCATTTTACCGGATACCCACCACACAGCTGGATGATAAAAGAATAGCACCTCCATCAAGGATTGCAGCAATGAAACGAGGTAATCGTGCCGGCGCACATGGGCCAGTTCGTGCGCCAAAATGGCTTCAACCTGCTCTATTGGCAAGGCAGTAAGGATACTGACTGGCAACAAAACAACGGGCTTTAACCAACCAATAAGTAAAGGCTGGCGAATCTGGTGTGAGACACTTAAACGTATCGGTTTGCGGATATCAAAACTAGCTAAAAGGTCTATAAACTGGGTTTCTATCTCCTCATGCTGAAGCGTGACACTGTTGGTTCGCAGCCGGTGGATTGTCCACAAGCCAGCCATCATCTTCAGCGAAAAAAACGTGAGCCCCAAAAGCCAAACAACAACTGCTGCAGATTGCCACCTGCTCAGCATAAAACTCATCACATCAAATATTTTGACTGATGTAATTACCGGAGCTGGTGCTTTTTCCTTTTCATTGACCGCTGGAGCTGTGGAGGTCTCAGACACATGAGATGGGACAAGCACAATTTGCTGGCTTGCCTGCTGTGCGCGAGGCGACAAATACGTTTGCACAACGGTACTAACGGGTAACAAAAACATGAGCAGCAAGGCTATCGAACAACATGTGTACTTAACCTGCAGCGATCCATTTTTTAATAGGCGTAGCATAATGGCGAGCAGGCCAGCAACCAGTGCGCCCTGCCAAATGAAATGAATTAAGGCGACTCCGACTCTATCTACAAAAGGATGCTGTAATATTTCCAGAAAGGCATTCATCAGGCAATTACACTAATCTCAATTTATACATTCACCATATTGGCCAAACTGCTTATGGATAGCGCCAGCTTTTAACCTCAGGGCACATCAGCCAATCATTATACATTTTGGGTTTCGATACAGGTACTTGAGCAAGTCTTTCTTTGAGCTGTAAACTATCCACAATCATCATCCATTCAATTGCTAATGCATTTTTCAAATCTACTTGCTTTTGCAGAGCTGCGAGGGTCTTCCCCAGCCAATCATGTACCCCAGCTGCAGAACTATCAATTGCAATGCTTGCCACTTCGAAATAGGGTTTGGGGTCTTCGTACATATCGCCTGTATACCCTGCCCATAATTGAAAGGAAGGGCCATACCCCATTAACGCAGCCTCTCTGAACAGATTTTTCGCCTTATTCTCATCGCTTTTGATGAAGCTCATAGCTTGAAGAAATTTTGCCTGCGCATTAATCTCTGCTGCCTCCTCCATCCAGCGTAAAGACACCTCTTCATTCTTGTTGAACTCAGCCTCAATATCGGGATGCAGAAGCATGGATGGGAATTTTCTGGGTTTATATAAAAATGATAACCAGATTTTAGCTCTGGCATTACCACGATTGGCTTCTTCATGCAGCAGTTCCACCATTATTCGGCTCCACTCCTTTAATTTCCTTTCACTCTGCCCAGCCCAACTTACCGCAGGTATTGTCTTTTCTTTAAGATATATAGGCTTGATATTTGGGTTAGTAATTTCTAACAACAACCTTACTGCACAAATACTCCCCTTTTCAGCCGCCACTTCAGCGGTTCGCTCAGCCGCTCCATACTGCCCGGCCCTTGCCAGTTCATTGGCTTGATTAAACAGCTCCTCAGCCGGCAGACTTTCATCCACAGAAACGCGCTCACAGGCTGCAAACAGGCTTCCGCATGCAAACAATAAGACAATCAGCGGAATCCATGACGTACGATTTACTTGTAGACGCGTCCTTTGCCGAGGATTGACCAGTTGACGGATGCGATCTACAAGTCGCCCGCCATTGGCTCCAAGGCTGAATTGCTTATTAAGCCTGCTCGTCTCCAGGCTCGCAAGCGCCTGTACATAGACCACCTTGTTTTGTACGGTAGCTACAGCGATCTCATCGCAACAGTACTCCTGCTCAATGCTCATCCTTGATGATACCCACCACACAGCGGGATGATAGAAAAAGAGCGTTTCCACGATGGATTGGCCCAACAACACGAGGTAATCGTGCCGGCGTACATGGGCCAGTTCGTGGGCCAAAATGGACTCTAACTGGTTTGCAGGCAAACCTGCTAATACGCTGGCAGGTATTAAAACTATGGGCTTGAGCCAGCCTATCAACAACGGTTGCTTGATTTCATCTGAAGTCGCCAATATCGGTTCATTTTCGATACCCATTTTTTCCTGCAACGCCTTAAATATCGCAGCAATAGATGCATTTTCATCTGACGCGTCGATCAACGGCAAGGCCCTTCTTCGTAGACCACGTACCGTGAGGAGTCCGTTTGTTAACCTCAGCACAAAGAACACCAGGCCCAATACCCAAATCATCACGGCTAACTGACGCCAGATGACCATCTTTGAGTTGATCCTGTCCAGCAAGCCCTCATTTTGTGTCGATGTGGAAGATGCTTCAGGTACCACCAACGGCGTTTCTGAATTCTCTCCTGTCAGCATTTCGCTGCTGGATCCTTCAAATGACACTCCGTTCAGCGACTGATCTTCGGAAAAAACTGTACCTGAGCTGGTTATGGAAACATCTGGCACTGCAAAGTAATGTTGCAAGGCAGTGGCAACCGGTAGCAAGAACATCAGTAGCAGGGCGCCGGCGCAGAGGGCATAGCGCGTATTTGCGGTAATCTGCTTAAAGACATACAACACAAGCGCAAGCAGGCCGGCCACCAGGGCTCCCTGCCAAATAAAATGTAGTAGCGCAGCCCCGATGGCATCCATGACGGGGTACTGCAAGAAATCCAGATAAGCGTTCATTGTTCTTTTTCTAACTGATCGATGAGTCTTCGTATCTCCGCTAATTCCTCGGGGGTGCTCGTTTTCATGGAAAGGGCGCTGAGTACGAGCTTTTGGGCTGAGCCCTGAAATGTACCGTCCAGTAAATCTTTTACGATCCCCTGCTCTGCTTCCTCTTCTGTAACCGCTGCGATGTAGACATGCGCTTTGGCCGAACTATCTCTTGTCACCAGGCCTTTTTTGTACATGATCTGCATGAACTTTAACACAGTAGTGTAGCCTGAACTTTGCGTGTTGCTCAAGTCATCATAAACCTCACGTACAGTACTCGCGCCCTTTTTCCAAAGGACCCTCAGAATAGCAAGCTCAGCGTTGGTCGGTTTTGATATAGACATCTTTAGATCTTGTAAGACAATGCAATCTACGAATCGGTTCGTAGTCAATATACGAACTCATTCGTAGATGTCAAGTTTTTTCTGATTTTTGATTTCTAAGTACTTTGACAAGCTAACAATGACGACTTAACAGATCGTCACCTTGAGCATGTCGAAAGGCCTGTCCTCAACTTGATTGGGGGATCTCTTGAAATACAATAAAATGGTTTTTGGTTAACGCAAAGGCATGTAATTGTGATTCGCGGGATCCTTCGCATTCAGGATGACAGCTGCCCGTAATTATAAACTTGTCAAAGTACTATGTACAAACACAGTTAAAGTGTTGGGGCATGTCATTCTGAACATCGTGAAGAATCTTTGTAAAACGCTGCCAAACAGGTATTCTTTAAACGATTGCGCTTCGCAAAGATACTTCGCTTCGCTCAGCATGACATGACAGGGTACTTGTGCTTGTACCTAGAGCCCTAATGATTTTGCAGGAAAACGTGCCAATGACCAGCACAAGGCCCGACATAAAAAAAGGCCGGCACTCCTGCCCTTTATGTGCGTATGCGGGCCAATCAATTCCATTTAACCGACCTCGGATCCGGGAGCGATAACAAGATTATTTTTTCGATGCTCCGCGTGGGCAAGATTCATAAGCCAAACAAGCAGGTACTGAAAGATATCAGCCTGTCGTTCTTTTATGGTGCCAAAATTGGCGTTTTAGGTCTGAATGGTGCGGGTAAAA
>JBGCEN010000324.1:0-19226 GCA_045106435.1 Rhodothermales bacterium | reverse complement strand
GTGCTTTTGAATCCGCTTTTTTATTTGCATCAGTCGGGCTGCGCCCTCGTGTCACACGTAACGCTGCTGTGCGCTCAAAAGTCGTATCCAAAATCACTCAAAATCTCATCTCTCTCAATTGCGAACCTCAAATCTCAACAGGTTCTAAAACCAGCATGAACTGTTTAAGCTACTTAATCATCGTAAGCATCTGAGATGCGATAATCGTTTCGCCTATCCGAAGTGAGTAGAAGTAAGCTCCAACAGGAAGTGCCTCTTTGCTTGTCGATAACCCATTCCAGAGTGCAACATGATTTCCTTCAGGGAAATTGCCCTGGGTTACAACGCTTACTTTGCGTCCCAGCATATCAAATACAGCAATTTCTATTTCCGCGGGAGCAGATAGGGTAAATGGAATCGTCGTTTTTCCATAGGCTGGATTGGGGTAGTTGACGCCAAGCGTATGTGTTTTCTCAGACGCTGCCGGGTTCTCGATATCAGTAGACTGTGTTTCTACAAAGCGATGTAGTTTTCCATTGAAGCCGGCAATAAACAACTCGCCACTTTCACTCACGCCAAATGCTGGAATGCTAAAAGACGCCACGGCGATTTCCACATTTGTAGTATCAGTGTCTGTAAGGGTTAAAGCCCAAATACGGCCTGATACATAATCTGCATAAATGTATTTGCCGGCGATTTCAGGTACACGCGTTCCACGATATACATGACCACCAGTTACCGAGATGCCCAGGCTTCTTGGGTATTCCCATACAGGATCTGTAAGCGTGAGTCCATCACTGTTGCAATTATCTCTTGGCTCAAAGCATAGCGAAGCTTCTTTGATATCCCAGCCATAGTGCTTTCCTTTCTCAATCAGATCAATTTCTTCGCGCGCACTCTGGCCTACGTCGCCGGCCCAGATATCTCCTGTTTGTGGATCAATACTGAAGCGCCAGGGATTCCGAAGACCATAGGCGAAAATCTCTTCTTTATAGCCGTCCTGGTTTCCTACAAATGGATTGTCCGAAGGAATAGCGTACCGATTGGCTTCTGTTGAGTTGTTGACATCAATTCTCAATATAGAACCTAGCAGTGTTTTGGGATCTTCGCCATTATCATCCGGATCACCGCCTCCGCCCCCGTCTCCTAATCCAATGTATAGAAATCCATCCAATGGACTAAACGCCAGTTGTCCACCATTGTGATTGCTTTCCGGTTGTGTAATTTCCAATATGATGAGCTCACTATCAGGATCTGCTCTATTGGGATTTTCTGGATCAACTGAAAACCTTGCTATAACTGATCGACGAGGTCCCGAAGTAGAATAGTAGACAAAGAAGTAGCCGTTGTTTTCATAGTCGGGATGGAAAGCCAGGCCGAGCAGACCTTCTTCACTTGCCGTTCCAACTTCCAGATCCAGAAACAGATCTGCTGATGTTACATCCTGATCGTTATCAAATACCCGGATGCTTCCTGCATGTTGTTCAAGTACAAAAAGGCGGTTTGAACCGTCGCCGGCATGTTGAATGTCTACCGGGCGAGAAAATGAGAGATTTTCAAAAGCCGTTTCGATATCAAGCGATATCTGGGCAGACGCAGCTAAGGGGAGCAGCGCGAAAATGATAATCGCAAAGAGAACCTTCCTTATGCACATGACGAATGTAGGAGATGATGATAGTGGGAATATGAACACGCTTCCATACACTAAAATGATGCCGAAGATAGTATTTTAATGCATGGTTGAGTTGCATTTCGACAGGAAGAGGGTAAGATGGGAAGAAGATTATCCTGATCTTCCCGTCTTACCCTCTTCCTGTCAATTTCAGTACGTCAGTATAAATTCCTGGGAAAGGTTTCCGAAGTCCACTCAGTCAGGAAAGAGCGATGCGTCCATGCCGGGAATGATTTTGAGCGCATTCTTGTAATAAATATGTTTGAGCGTCTCGTCGGGAAGGTTCAGACCATACAGGCGCCAGTGCGCATGTCTTTTTCGATAGTATTGGAAGTACTCGTCTCCAGTTTCAAATGTGCGAAAATAGACATGGTATTCCTCGGCCTTCCATGAGTCTTTGCCCATTAAAACGCGGTCCTGGTGCTCAATCAGGAAAGCCCGTGCGTGTTTGGGTTGCCGGCCCAGTTCAGCCAGTACAGCACCAACCTCTGTGTACATATTAGGCATCTCATCCATCAATTCGCCGAGGCGATCAAGATTATTTCCCAGCCACCCCAGGTGGGCATTAATAAAAATGGTGTTTGAGTGCTTCCTGAAAACGTTGTGCTGCTCAGCCATCTGAACCTCCCACGTTGGAAACTCGCCTGGTGGTCTTTTCCGTTTAGGAAACATCTTTAATTCAAGCCACCGCTCATTTTCCTCATCATGCGGTTCGTAGAAGGGGGAAGGTTCTCCTGTATGAATCAAAACTGGAATCCCTAATTCGCCACACTTGGCCCACACTGGATCCATCTGAGGATCATCGGTTTGGAATCGGGTGCCGTCTTTATAGCGGGTGAACATCCCAAGGTTTTTAAAGATTTTAAGGCCCTGGGCGCCGTTTTTAACGTCTCTTTCCAGTTGAGCGGCTGCTTTGATACCAAAGTCCGGATCATCAAGGTTGTCGAAGTCGATGTTCGCAAATTGAATAAATCTGCCTGGATATCGGCCGTTCATGTTTTTAACGGCTGCTTTAAGCTGATCTCCGCTTCTGCCACTCAGGTTTACAGCTACAGCCATATTCATGGCATCCATTTCTTCAATGAGCTGCGCTGCGCCGGCTGCGTCCATCGTCGGGCCGCGCCAATGATGACTATGCACGTCTACAAACGGAAATTTAGATCGGGTAACAGGGTTTTCAGGGACTACGAGTGTTGATTTGGGCTCGTATGCCTCAACCGTCATCTCCTGCGCCATTAGGGACGAAGAAAAGCAGAGTAATAAGATAAAACTCAGAAGGTGTCTCATATAGCTGTATTTATGAATGTAGAGTCAGCATAAAGGTAAGGAAAAGATTACACTTTCAGATACTAAGAATCGCCCGATAGTACATGGTGCCCACTGTAAAAAGTAATTTTATCGAAGACTGGTTTGAATGAACCTTAATAACAGCAGGTGCTTTAAGGGTTTACGCTTCTGAAAGCAGCGTTTTTAGATCCCTGTGAATATGCTGGAAATACTTTGTTGAAGGTTGTTAGGTTCTTACTTTAGACGGTTGTTTTGTGTACTGGGTAACGTGGCTGCATGGCTAGGAATTCATCAGAAGGAAAAATTATTACTGAAGAAGCGGCTCCTAAGGTAAAAGGGCCCGGCTTAGGCACATTCGAAGGTGTTTTTACGCCCTCAATCCTTACGATTTTGGGCGTAATCATGTACCTCCGATTTGGCTGGGTTGTGGGGAACGTCGGTTTAATCGGGACCCTGGCAATTGTTACGCTATCTACGGCGATTACCTTTCTAACAGCCCTTTCTATATCAGCGATTGCAACCGATCAGCGTGTACGCATCGGCGGTGCCTATTATATGATCAGTCGATCGCTGGGGATTGAGACAGGGGGTGCTGTGGGGATTCCGCTGTATTTTGCCCAAGCGCTTTCTGTAGCATTGTATACTGTTGGTTTTGCAGAGAGTGTGGTACAGGCTTTTCCCGCCGCTGATGAGAAAATAGTCGGTGTTATTACAACCATCTTTGTAACGCTGGTGGCTTTGAAGTCTGCGCGGGCTGCGATTCGGTCTCAGTATATCATCATGGTTGCCATTGGGCTTTCACTCCTTTCCTTGATCTTTGGGAGTCCTGTGGGAGAGCCGGAAGTTGTGTACTGGAGCCAGCCTGAAGAAGGGAATTTCTGGGTGGTCTTTGCAGTATTCTTCCCTGCGGTAACAGGTATTATGGCCGGCGTTAATATGTCCGGCGATTTGGAGGATTCTGCGCGATCTATACCTAAGGGTACGCTTGCTGCTGTGGGGGCCGGCTATCTGATTTATATGGCCTTACCCGTATTGTTGGTATTAAGGGTGGGTACAGATATGCTAATCAACGACCCACTCGTTATGAGGAAAATCTCATTTTGGGGAGATGCAATATTGCTCGGCGTATGGGGAGCAACCCTCTCAAGTGCTGTTGGAAGTATTTTGGGGGCCCCTCGTGTATTGCAGGCGTTAGCCAGAGATGGTGTACTGCCTCAATCCATGAAAATTCTGGGCAAAGGCAGCGGGCCGAATGATGAGCCGAGAATAGGGACCATTGTCACGTTTTTTGTCTCACTGGCTGCTGTTCTATTGGGGAATTTGAATGTAATTGCCCCGGTGTTGTCGATGTTCTTCCTCACAACCTACGGTGTGCTGAATATTACAGCCGGCCTGGAACGCTTTCTGAATAACCCATCCTTTCGCCCGGTATTTAAAGTCCACTGGGCATTGTCTCTTCTGGGAGCGATAGGATGTATTGCCGTGATGTTTCTCATCAACGCATTTGCATCAGTGATCGCCATCTTTTGTGTAGCCGCCATTTATGTGTGGCTTGAACGCCAGGAAATTCAATCTGCCTGGGGAGATGTACGGCAGGGTATCTGGATGGCGCTGACACGGGAGGGCTTGTTGCGGATGAAAACGTACACCCAGGACACCAAAAACTGGCGGCCTCATTTACTGGTTTTATCGGGCGCTCCAAGAAAGCGGTGGCATTTAATTGAACTTGCATCGGCCATAACGCACAATCGTGCATTGCTAACGGTTGCAACAGTGATCCCTTCGGAGAAGGTATCGGATGAACGAATTTCCACGATGGAAGCGATGATATCCGAATATCTTTCAAAGCGTGGAGTTCAAAGCCTCGTCCGTGTTATTGCGGATAAAAAACCACTACAGGCCGCAGAGAAACTGGTACAGATCTACGGACTAGGAGCACTCACTCCCAATACAATTTTGCTTGGAGCAAGCGAGCGGGATGAGCTAAAGCCGGACTACTGTCGGATGATTTCTAACTTCTATAGTGGGCGTCGTAATGTGGTGCTTGTGCATCATAATGCTGAAAAGAAATTTGGCAAGCGGAAACACATCGATGTATGGTGGGGCGGTCTTGAGAACAATGGTGGCTTGATGATGATTCTTGCCTATCTATTAAAAACCAGTATCGCCTGGCGAAGCGCAGAAATCCGCGTGAAGATGGTTGTGCCAGATGCCGAGGCAGAGCAGCCGGCTTACGAAAATTTATCGAAACTCGTTAAAAAGGTGCGTACCGATGCAATCGCGGAAGTACTTGTCATGGACGGCCAGTCGTTTGAGCAGATTTTAAGGCGTTCCTCGAGTGATGCAGACATCATTTTTATGGGAATGGCCCAGCCTCACGATGAATATGTATCATACTTTGAACAGACTTTCTCACGCATACGCGGATTGCCTACGACGGTGTTGGTTCTTGCCTCCCAGGAGTTGAAATTCTCCGAAGTGCTTCTGCAGCAGGATTTGTTGACCGATTGACTAGATTCCGGAAGCAATCAGGAGTTCGATGTCCCGATGAGGCATCCCGAACATATTGGAGAGGGTTTTTTTCGTGATGTGCCGGCGGTAGGCGTAGGTGCCATTTCTCAGGCCAACATTTCTCCACAACGCTTCATTCATGTTTCCTACTTCCCCGATTTGTAGCAGATACGGCACGAGCACATTGGTTAGTGCATAGGTTGCCGTTCGTGCAGCATTGGATGGCATGTTGGGGACGCAATAGTGGATTACATCGTACTGACGAAAAATAGGGGACGAATGCGTTGTGGGCCGGCTCGTTTCAATACAACCACCCTGATCGATCACCACGTCTACGATAACGGAACCAGGTCGCATGGTTGAAACCATATCTTCGGTTACGAGCAAAGGGGCTCTGTGACCAGAGGACATGGCAGCGCCTATAACAACATCCGCCGACTTAACTGATTCGCGAACGTAGTGCTCTGAAGCCATGGCGGTAAAAATGCGCCTGTTTAACAAGTGCTCCATAGACCGCAGTGCAGTCAGATCGTTATCGAGTACGATGACGTGGGCGCCAT
Source organism: Rhodothermales bacterium (assembly GCA_045106435.1). Lineage (GTDB taxonomy): Bacteria > Bacteroidota > Rhodothermia > Rhodothermales > JAHQVL01 > JBCCIM01. Next base: position 13,217 of record JBGCEN010000324.1, on the reverse strand, counting down.
AACCTAGAGCTGTACGTGCAGCCCATTCACCAATCACGCTCGCGCCAAGAATCAGGACAGTAGAAGGAGGAACACCAGAAATACCACCAAGCATTACCCCTTGGCCGCCTTCGTCACTCTCGAGATAGCGAGCAGCAATTTGTACAGACAACGAGCCCATGATTTCGTGCATGGTACGCACGATGGGAAATGTGTTGTCCGAATCGCGGATGAACTCAAATCCAATCCCTGTAATACTGAGGGACGTTAGTTTGCTGAGAATGTCAGATGTAGCGCTTCCCAGGTGAAGCGCTGAAAAGAGAATCTGTTTCTCCTGCAGCAAGTCAAGCTCGGGAAGTGTGGGGGGGCCGACTTTAACGATTAGGTTGCAGGTACTGAAGAGATCTTCCGGACTTTCAACAATCGTTGCGCCTGCATCAGCGTATTCTTTGTTTTTGAAATGCGCCAGTTCGCCGGCACCTTTCTCAAGATATACTTGATGTCCATTGGCTGCCAGGGTTTGCACGCCTCCAGGGGTAAGCGCTACCCTCCTTTCTTCATTCGAAATTTCTCGCGGAATACCAATACGCATAGACGTATGCTGGGAGCGAATGGCAGCCATTCGTTCCTGTGGGTGCAATGACCCTTCCACCTTTTTATACCCCTGAATCGCGGGAGTCTCCATACATGTTCAGAAATGACGTACAAGCTAATTTTCTAATATACGAGCTTTTAGGGTGGAAGGCACTTTTTTGCCTATTCGCAGCGAGCGTATTCTCACGGACTACAAAATTCACAGCCGAACTGACGAATGATACAGCGGAAAGGATGGTTCGGACGAAGAATCGCTCGCTTCTGGCTTAATCTTCTTCTGATGATTATCTATGAAACTGTTGAGATTTAATCTTCACATTGAGCGAGCGATCTTTTGGTGCTTTTGAATCCGCTTTTTTCACACGTAACGCTGCTATGCGCTCAAAAAGTCGTATCCAAAATCACTCAAAATCTCATCGCTCTCAATTGTGAACCTCAAATCTCAACAGTTTCTATATCTGAACAAATCTAACAATCTTGTTTGCAAACTCGTTAATACAGGATGACAAAACAGGTCTTGTTAAGACCACAATCTTACCAAAGTCGAGCTCTTCAAATCAGAATAAAGTTAACTGCTTGCGCAGCTCAAGTGTATACAAATTGGATACAGCAATAGCATTTTAAGAAAGACCTTATCACCCAATCAGGTATTTGTGAAGAATTCTATAACTTCACAACCGGTGGGTATCAGCGGAGTACTACCGAACATGAACGCCCCCCCCCAATAAACAATGATCGTTTTATAGTTCATACTGATCTACGAGGGAAATCTTTTGCGTGAGCATCCAGGCTCCATGCATGATCCTGCGACTTTCGATATGCAATAAAGTAAAAGAGAATCTCTATTTACACTTCTACTGGTCACTAGTAAAAAAACCTGCGCGCTTAGTCTGTTCCTACAATGCAAATCTCGGAATAACGATGCGAATTACTCGTGGCGTAGCGGCGATGTCTGTCGTTGCCTTACTGCTCGTGGCCGTTGAGGTCGCCTACCTTACAAAGATATTTTATTTTGGACAGTTCAAAATACTTGCGTATAAGCACGCTCCTGGGCTGTTTTTGCCAGAGAAAGACTTCCACCATACACCACTTTTAGGTTGTAGTATTCCAAAAGAGAATAACATACATACTCATTTCTTTCACGTAGAATTTACCTCCCAGGAAATACCTACAAAGCAAACAGATGCAGGGTTTTCTGGCGGTGGGGGAATGGCCTCGTATGGCAACCATGTATTGTTAATTGACAAATGGGGAGCGCTATATCAAATCATTGATGATTCCGCTACACGATTGAACATTCAAACACCCGATACCGGACTTGATTTATTCTTGCAGCGAAGTGACGTTTCAAGTCAGACAGGAGACTTTAAATTCCTGGACGTGCTGGTTATAGGGAATGACTTATTCGTTTCTTATGTGAAGTGGAACGATGAAAACAGCTGTTACACGCTCACCGTTGACGCTACTGAAGTATTTGTTATTGAGGAGGAAATATCTCCAGCGAATGGTACGTGGCGAAATGTATTTCAATCTTCACCGTGCCTGCCTGCAACAAATATGACAGCGTCTCTATCATTGCACGTTAGCGGCGGGCGTATGGCGCAATTGAATCAAACTGACTTCCTGTTAACAGTGGGAGACTTTGCTACAGATAATCTATTTCCTCAGGGATCTGATCCTCAAAGAGTAAACAACGATTATGGTAAAGTCATTCGAATAAATGCAGCGGCCGGCACCAAAGAAATCTACTCTTTGGGACACCGCAATCCTCAAGGTATAACGATTGATCGAGATGGAAGAATCTGGGCAGTCGAGCACGGCCCAAGGGGAGGAGATGAGCTGAATCTGATTGAGTTCGGCGGTAATTATGGCTGGCCTAAAGCTACGCTTGGTACATCATACGACACGACGCCTCTGGCAATGTCAACAGATTTTGCCAGGCACAGCTATGAAACTGAGCCAGTATTCTCCTGGATACCTTCGCGCGGAGTATCTAATTTAATTCAAATTCAAGGATTTGATCCTGCCTGGGATGGAGACTTACTGGTTGGTACGATGGGCATGACACGGCTGTACCGCTTACGAACAAGGAAGGACCGGGTGTTATTCAGCGAACCTATTTGTATTGGTCGGAGAGTACGCTACTTACATCAGCATACAGATGGTATGATCTATGTCTGGACAGATGATGATGTACTATACACGATCACTGGGCCTGATAAAACAGAGCAGAACACAACTGCTCAGACAATCAAGCAATTAAGCGCATGTCTCGAATGTCATGGTATCGATGGAGGTACGAGTGGCCCGGCATTATCTCAGATAAGTAGTAAAGATCCTGAGTATATCAGTGCGTATTTGAAGGATCCTCAAAGAGTGAACCCTCAGGCTCAAATGCCGGCACTTAGTCTTACTGATAATGACATCGAAGAAATCATAACGGTACTGCAGCAAGTCCGATGACGGCCTATACTAAAGGGGCTGAAGATGCTGCGCGGTAAATGGTTTAGATAAAAAATCAGCGGACCTTCCCCTTAATCTTTTTCTCCTCATTACCGATACCTGATCAATACAAACAGTCTTGTTTGCGAACCCGTTGATGCAGTCTTGAGGCTCATGTAGCGAGTTTGAGAACGTTCAATGACCTGCAAAGTCACGCTTTAACCTATGGAAACGCCCGTAGCCCAACTCAGTAAGGAAGAACTCGTCGAAAATCTCAAGGCAAGCCCGGGATTCGCGCACGGTATTCGAGATCTCAAGCATGTGGATCTGTCGGGGCAGGATTTGAGTGGCGTGAACCTCTCCGGTGTTGATCTTTCAGGAGCAGATCTGCAAGGCACAGATCTTTCTTATGCAAAACTCTTTAAGACGAACCTGAGCGGAGCCAACCTGCACAACGCAAACCTGGAGTCTTCTGAACTGACGGGAGCTGATCTGAGCAATGCCAATCTTGAAGAGGCCCGAATGACAAAAGCCGGCCTCGGCATGACCAATCTGTCTAAGGCTCGCCTCTTCCAAACAAATTTGCAGTTTGCCACGCTGACGAAGTCCAATCTGAAAGACACAGACATGCGGTGTGCAATTCTGGAATCTGCCCGCATACGGGAGGCCAATCTGGAAGGTGCTGATTTTACGGGGGCCAATCTACGCCACGCAGACATTTCAAAATGCGAAGTTCGGAAAGCGGCGTTTACCGATGCTGATTTGCGCGAAGCCAATTTAAGCGGCCTCAGAGATTTTAACACCGCCGATTGGGTAGGTGCGGATATGCGAGGGATTGATTTTGCCGGCGCCTATCTGTTGCGCAGATTTGCGATGGATCAGAATTACATCAAGGAGTTTCGCGAAAGTACAAGGATGTCTCAATACATCTACTATGTGTGGTGGTTTACAAGTGACTGTGGACGCAGTATTGGCCGTTGGTTGGCGCTGGTTGGTGTATTGGCACTAGTATTTGCCGGCTTTTACACACAGGTTGATATCAGTTACGGCATGCACGAAGAATCATGGTTCATGCCGATTTACTTCAGCATTGTGACAATGACAACGCTTGGGTATGGAGACGTACTGCCAGCCTCGACGCCGGCGCAGATTGTGTCTATGGTGCAGGTACTGATAGGCTATATCATGTTGGGTGGACTGCTTTCAATTTTCAGTAATAAACTGGCCCGGCGCGCCGAATAACCTTTGGAAAATGCTACGATTTCTCAAGCGCAAAAAACGTGATCCTAAAGATATAATACAGGAACTGTTCGGAGATACTGAACTTCCGAGTTTTCCATCGGCAGTCATGGAAGTGATGAGTCTTCTGCGCAATCCAGACTCCGCAATCAGAGATATTGAGTTTAAAATAGAACGTGATCCGGGCTTGAGTGTCAAGGTCCTTCGCACAGTCAATTCTGCTGCTTTTGGCTTGTCAAAAAACGTTGGACATGTTGGTCATGCGGTTAGTTTGCTTGGGCGTTCACGGCTGGAGTCTATCGTATTGTCTGTAGCAGTTAATGCAGTACTCCCTCAAAAAGAGGACAGCGGATTTGATTTCTCTGCCTTTTGGAGTACAGCCGCAAAGCGGGCTTGTCTGGCAAAACTGCTAGCGCAACAATTCCATCCAATCACCGAGATTGAAGCATTTACAGCCGGTCTGTTACAAGACATGGGCATCCCTTTGCTGGCGATGCAAAAGGGAAATGAGTACGTGAAGGTTTACCAGAAATGGCAAAACGATCCGCTTAGCTCTCTTGAAGATTTGGAGCAAGAGGCTTTTTCGTTTGATCATACACAAGTCGGGTCTATTGTTGCAGCAACCTGGGATCTCCCGCAATATCTGGTAGATGCAATTGCAGGTCATCATACCTGGGGAGGAGACCATCATGTGGAAGAAGCTGTGCAACTCGTTTCATTGCTTCGCGATAGCGTAATTGACGACGGTTCAATGAAGGTGATCGAGGTAGGTGTTGCTGATTTTGGTGCCAATTTCGAGCAGCTTGAAATACTGGTTGCTAAAGCAATTGAAGATGCTCAGGAGTACTACAAAATGCTCATGCAATAAGCGCGGGCAAAATTGAGCCCCTCTAGCTAAAGTGCCTTGCGTATCACTTCCTGGTGGTTTACTTCACGGAAAGGGATGTGAGCCATGCCTTTTTTATGTAAGCAGATCTAATGATCGTAGTGTCATCTGCGCTAGCATCGGTCCACGCAAATACGGCAAAGTCATCGTTTGATGTCATTTGAGGGAATCCACTCTTCCTGCTTGTGATAGTGCTCGAGATAAGTACAGGCTCAGATTTTACAAGTGGTTCTGCTGTATCTCCTTTAACAGTACGTACAAGAATTTCAGCCGCTTCTTCGGTTTTTTCGAGCCAGGACACAGCGGCTGTTTTGTTATCAAGCATCGATACGGATACGCGCCCCAGGGGAGCACCTTCATCGATCGTTATGGGAGGTGAGAAAGTTCGCCCTTTGTCGTGTGACAGGGCAAGTAAAACCCGAGGCTGATCATTGGCGGCCGTAAACCAGGCAATGGCAACCGTATTGTTGTGGCTGTCAAGCGCCGGCCCATTTACCGGGCAGCCGGCAATTTGCCATTGATCAGCGTGGACAATCTCTGGAGCCGACCAAACACCTCCTTCATATCTAACGGTTGCAATATCGCGGATTTCATTGTCTGACCGGTCTCGATAAGCAACAAGCATACTCGCCGGTCCGGTTCTTACTGCAGCCGTCTGGCAGCAATCACATGTTTTGTTATCGAGCTCTGATGCCTTGGTTATATTGCCACTGACATCAAACAGTGCACTTCGAAGGGTCATTGCACCGCGTCCGTGGCCATCGTGCCCGCCCGATCCTGTATTTCTGCCGTCTAACCAAACAGCCATGAAATGGTTGGTGGTCCAGGGCATGAGCGATACAAATCCGTGTTCCGTTTCTGTGCCATCTGTATGGGGAGAGAATGCCTGGTTCCACGAAGTCCCCCCGTCAGTAGATGTCGTTATTTTTACATCATAGGCGTAGGTACCTGCTCCACTCTTTGCAAGGAAACTCGCAGCCATTTCTTCAGCATCTCCAATAGCCATTGTCGGGAAATCAGCCCAGTTGATGAACCAGTCTGTACCCTTTGCGATGGCCGTTTTTTTGGTCCATTCCTGGTTAATAAATTGTGAGGCGTGCAACGTTGCCGATGCATCCGCGTTACGTGTGATCCAGCTCAGATAAATCTTGCCAGCACGGCTTTTGACAAGTTTAGGTTCAGCACTAAAATCGCCGGCATGAGTTTCAACTTCTATAATGGGGTCTCCATTAGATTGCGCTGTGGCCGGTGTTTCTTTGCATCCGAAAAAAAAGAGAAATGCAATCATCAAAGAGGCGGATCGTAGGACTGTGTGATTCATTATCTGTTTTCTTTTTTAGGATGATAGTACTTACTCCAAACTTTATGTTGACTGGTAGCGCTTCCGGTATGGAGAAACTATACCGGAATATAAGATTTAATGCCTTTTTCACCGATAAAGGCAGTACTAAGTTTTTGAAAAGCGTTTTTTTACAGTCCTGGTTCAAGTATCGACAAAGTCACTCTGGCGCTGCATAGCATTTTAATAAACCGGTTAGCGATACTGGTTGAAATACTGATATAACTGTAACATACGGGTTTAATGTTCTACTTCGGAGCATTGCCCGATGAGCAGATAGATAATCAATAGAGAAGTAACTTAAGGAGGTATTCAGAAATTATGGCGCGTTATAAGGGAACGATAGGCATTCTAACTGGTGGGGGCGACGTGCCCGGTTTGAACCCGGCTATCCGCGGGGTTACCATTCGAGCGATTCAGGAAGGATACCGGGTCATTGGTATTCGTCGCGGATGGGCGGGATTGGTCGATTTTATTCCAGATAAAGATGCCGATAACAGTGCAAATATTATAGAGCTTACGGTCGAGACGGTGAACCGCGCCGGCCGGACCGGTGGTACCTTTTTACACTCATCGCGTACCCGTCCGAGTACCTTACCCAAAGATGCTGTGCCTGAGCACTTGAAGGATAAGTACACCGACGAAGTGAACGACATAACTGAATCAGTGCTTTCCAATCTGGAATTTCTGGGTATTGATTTCTTAATTCCTATTGGCGGTGATGATACCCTAAGTTACGGATACCGACTGCATGAGCAGGGCGTTAAAGTGGTTGCCATTCCAAAGACCATGGATAACGACGTGCCTGGGACCGATTACTGCATCGGATTTGGCACATGTGTGACCCGAACCATCGAGTTAACACATCAGCTTCGTACATCAGCGGGCTCACATGAACGCTTCCTCGTAATCGAGGTATTTGGACGTTATGCAGGGTTTACAGCTGTACTGCCTGCAATGGCCGGCGCTGCTGATCGCTGTGTGATACCTGAATATGCTGCCGACATGGAGCAGTTGACTGAACTTATGGTTTACGATCGCAATCGTAATCCGAGCAACTACTCCGTTGTACTGGTTTCAGAAGGTGCACGTATCGCTGGTGAATCCAAAATGTCTTTCCTCAATGATGAGGCGGATCAATTTGGTCATAAAAAACTCGGCGGTATTGGCGATAAAGTTGCTGCGGCGCTGAAAGAGTATTCACCCAAGTATAACAATGGTCGTACGATCAACGTGGTGAATCAGCGATTGGGGTACATGGTTCGTTGTGGAGACCCTGATGCGCTCGATTCCATTGTGCCGATGGCCTACGGAACGTTGGCGCTTGAGCTGGTTCAGAAAGGTATCTCTGGCCGGCTTGTTTGTGTACGAAATGGGGTATACGATAATGTGCCCATCGACGTTATTATTGGCACAAAGAAAGTGGTAGATATCGAAAAGTACTACCATCCTGAACGTCTACGTCCGCGTTATCGTTCATTCGATAGAAGCCCTGTTTTCTTGATGTCAGGTGCTATCTAGCAAGATGTGACAAGTTTAGAACCTGTTGAGATTTTTGAGGTTCGCAATTGAGAGAGATGAGATTTTGAATGATTTTGGATACGACTTTTTGAGCGCATAGCAGCGTTACGTGCGACACGAGGGCGCAGCCCGACTGATGCAAATAAAAAAGCGGATTCAAAAGCACCAAAAGATCGCTCACTCAATGTGAACCTCAAATCTCATCAGTTTCTTAGTAGATTGTCTGGGAAATAACTGAAGGTATTCCTTTTTTCTGGTTTCAGCATATCGATCAAGGAATGCTCAATTCCAAAGTGTTTGGAGTATTTCCTACGGCATTTCCTGAAGTTTTGACGAGTTGATAACGAAGGTTAGCTGGGAAGAAATACAGGTTTTCTTCCCATCTTCCCATAAAGCCTTAATAGAACAAGCTCACTCGGCAGAGGGGTGCTCGTAAATTGTCTCTACTTCGCCGGCTTGATTGATCTTTCTTATGCGTGGCCTTATTTCAGTTGATTTCCAGAATTGCCACCACGACGGCACACCTACGGTTGATTCCAATACATAAACATCACCTGCAAAGCAGTCGACCCCATGTGGCGACCAGTCTTCTTCTGCTTCTAACAATGTGGTAACCTCACCAGATGCAGATACTTTTAGGACACGTCTGTTGCCATAATAGGCGAGATATGCGTTGCCCAGGCTATCAATAGCCATGTCAAAGATAATGTTGGCACCGGAAAAGGGCAGGTTTTGGGGAGATGTTTCCTTGACTTTAGCAGCGATTGTATCTATATCACCGCTGGGCCGCATACGGCGCAGTCGGTCTCTGTCGACAATATATAGCGTGCTATCCGGCCCCCATGCGATGGAGGTAATGCGGTCAAACTGTGCATTTACACCAATGCCATCTTTATACCCTTGCACATTGCCGGCAATAATCGATATCTCACCCGATGAGGTATGTTGGTAAATTTTTGTTTCGTGTGCAAAAAACAGGGTGCCGTTGTGATCAACGGTAAACGCTTCAGGCGAGAAATGGAATGGATTCCTTGTCCTTTTAATAACCGTTTGATGTGCTCCCGTATCAGTCAGTCTCCACAGCTTTGCCTGGACCTCATTTCGATACATATCTCGCTCTGCACTATATAAGTGCCGCTGATAAGATCGGGCAAGAATCAGGTCGCTTGGAGAAGATTGGGCACTCAACGTCGTTTTTGGGGACGTTTCACCAGGATCTAGCTGCCAGATACAAGCTACGTGACTGTCTCCGACAATCGGACATACAAACGAAAAGAAAATCCTGCCGACAGAATCAATGACAAGTCCACCCCATGGATGGGCCTGAGCAGGCTGGGCATGTATGGTTAGACTTAAGAGAAAGAGAAGGCTTATTGTACGAAAGTGGGTCATTTATCAGTAGTGAGCTTCCAGTAATCAGTCTTCAAACTGTGAGATGACTACTGAACATGATCATCTTGCATGATAGATTTTTTGAAGCCTCAAGAATTAAATCTTTGTTCTGTGAACTGATAAGATGATTTGCTTGGCTTAGGCTCGCGGGCAAACAGGTAAACAAGTACAACACCAAGCACAAACATCGTATTGGGTAAAAGTACGGTGGTTTCAAAGGCATAGAAGAGCGCTTTGAAAAGCATGTCTATAAAAAACACGGTTGTAAAGATACCCAGAATAATACCAGCCAGCACTGTTCGCTCTCCATCTGAAGCCAACATCTTACCTACAAACAGAGTGGTCGTGGCCCCTAACATGAGAGACAGAAAGTTTAGGATGATCGAATAGATTGGTTTTACTGCAAGGGAATTTAGAATAAGTACCGGAAGGGAAATGCCGGCGACCGAGAATACGTAATAGATGAGCAGGCCGGCCAATGCAGCTATACCCTTGTTAAACGGTCGCTCGCTCTGCACGTCAGACATACTTCTGAATAACCGTAAACAAACGTAAAGGAAACCGAGCACAACTGCGCTCAGCATGGTGAAAGTAAGCAGCAAAGAGCCTCTTCTGTCGGAGAATCGGGAGACTTGCGTACGCCCATCAACAACACTCAGCATAGAAATTGCATCTGAAGACCTGCCGTCGAGCCACAGAGATAATGCATACCGACGCAATAAGCTGTCGTTGTTCGTATACATACGCGCATCGAGCGTTTCCAGCATACTGTTTGCAATAATGAGGCTATCACGTGTGAGGGTCAATTGCCTGCGCAATTCTTCATAGCCGCCGGCGTTCGCCAACTCGCTTTTCGGCACAATCTGGCCTCCTTGCTGAGCAGGGGCATCCGAATTCCTGAGCCGGCAACCGGAGAACATCACCAATAACACCGTGGCTACAAGTAGTACCAAGGGCAGACGTTTCATTTGCATCATAAATTTATTCAACTCCCAATTTCCGTCTTCCGTGTTGAAATTTCAATACCGCTGTTTCAAATTAGTAACAATTCCATTGAAGGTCTATTCTTCATCAAGCGGTGCCATGGGGAAAAGTTCGCTAGGAACCCGTGTTTCACGCATGAGCGTCCTGAATTGCTCCACGATTTCAGGATGTTGTGCAGATACATCGGTTGATTCCCCAATATCTTCCGCCAGATTGTAGAGTTCAATTTTTAACGGATCGGGATTCTCTTTGCGTAAAACGTTCTGGCGAATAGCCTTCCAGTCTCCACGCCTCATGGCCTGCTGTCCGCCGTAACTTGGGAATTCCCAGTACAGGAAATCGTGTTCTTGCTGATTGTTTTGCCCCAAAAAGGTAGGCATAAGGCTTAATCCGTCGATATCTGCGGGAGCACTTGTTTCGGTGGCTTCTGCAATGGTGGGCATAATATCCCAAAAAGCAGATAAATGATCTGATTCCGAACCCGGTCTGATTTTTCCAGGCCATCTTGCGACGAGTGGAACGCGTATGCCACCTTCGTACAAACTGCCTTTTAATCCACGAAACGGGCCGGCTGATTCAAAGAAATCAGAATCTGAGCCGCCCAGTCGATTAAACGTTGGGCCGTTATCTGAACTGAACATCACCAGCGTGTTATCGTCGAGATCGAGTTCTTTCAGTAAATCCATGATCGTTCCAATATCTCTGTCGAGATGTGTGATCATGGCTGCATAGCCGGCGCGGGGATAGGGATGCGGCAAATAGCCCCTGTGCTCGTATGCTTCTTCTGGAATAACATCTTTATATTCAGCCAAAGACGATTCTGGTGCCTGAATAGACAAGTGGGGGATCGCAAAAGGCATATAGAGGAAAAAGGGAGCATCTTTGTTTTCCTGAATAAAGTCGATGGCAACTTCTCTAAAGCGATCTTGTGAGTAAGTCTCGCCGTTTAGCGTCCGGTCGTTGCCTGGGAATACTTCTTTTTCCCGGTTATTCCAGAGGAAATTGGGGTAATGGTTATGTGCATGCCGCTGGCAATTAAATCCATAGAAAAGGTCAAACCCCTGTTTATTCGGGTCGCCGGTTGTACCAAAATGTCCAAGCCCCCATTTGCCAATGGCTGCAGTCGCGTACCCTTTTTGTTTGAGCATTTCTGCGATGGTAACCTCTTCATCCGGAATCGGGTTTTGTCCCGGAAATTCCCACCCCATTTCTTCCTTCATATGCTGGAGATGTTTAGGATCTCCGTTGTCTCGGATGTACGCGTTGCCCGGATGTTTACCCGTCATCAAGTTACAACGAGAGGGCGCGCACACGGCGTTACCTGAATAGTGCTGCGTAAATTTAATCCCTTCAGCAGCAATTTTGTCGATGTTGGGCGTCTTGATCCACTTTTGTCCATAACTGCCTAATTCAGCATATCCGAGGTCATCTGCCAAAAAATAAATGATATTGGGCGGAGTCGCTTTTTCTTCTTCTTTGGGCGCGCAGCTAAAGAGAAGCAAACACACAGAAATAAGAATAAAATGTGTGCGTGTCATAAATGTTAACCTATCCATGGGGCAAAGACAGCTTGTTATTGAGGATCGTGGGATAATAATACAGAATTACGTTATGCGACGCATGGCTATTTGTCTAGCAAGTTGTTTGCACTTGTTATACCTAATCAACAGAGGAAGCCATGAATCGATTGTTATGCTATTTATTTTGTGCTGGATTACTGGGGGCTGCGAGTTTGCCTGGCCTTGCGCATGGGCAGGAGGTCTCTACTTTTTTTCTTGAGACATTTGATGGTGTTACGCCTCCTGATTTGCCGGCGGGGTGGTCTGATGCTGAAATGCGCTGGGAGTCAAGCAGCAGTGTATCTTCAACAGGATCCGGCATGAACAATATCCGAATATCCGGGGCCACAGGAGGGGCTGTTCAAACAGGCGCCATAGATCTCTCAGGTATGACATCGGGTACCTTGCAGTACCTGGTTCGCCGGACGTCCAGCTATGCACAGGACAGTATGGTTGTGAAAACGTCTGCCGATGGAGGGGCTAGTTTTTCGCTCTTGCTCGATAAAGGGACTGCATTGCCGGCGATGGATAGTGAATATGAACTCATTTCAGTTACCGTCCCACCTGAACTGATTGGGCTGTCTGATGCGATTATCATGTTCGAAGCTTTGGGTGGGTCTACATCTGGAGCCAACATTCGGATCGACGACCTGGAAATCATTGGAGAAGGAGATCCTGGCGAAACTGAAAGTACGTTTGGATTTTCCTCTGCCGCAAGTAATGTGGATCCTGTAACCGGTATTTTTGAGGTCCCCGTTTTTCTTGACTTTAGCAACGATGAGTTGCTGCAAGGCATCCAGTTTACGATAGATTGGGCAGACGGGATCTTTGATTTGACTGATGTCTTGCGGGGCAGCGCAATTTCGAGCACTGAAGCGTGGCAGTTGAATTATAATGCAAGGGAGGGGCAATTAAGGGTTGTATTGCTTGGCGACCCAGCATCTGCGCTTGCTACCGGTCTTTACGACCCGTTAATGACGCTGCAGTTTACCGTTGATGCTAGCAACGCGGCATCAGAATCTGTCCTCACGCTGTCAAGCGCTCTCGGTGCACTGTCTGTACGTACAGGAGATAGCGCCAATTTGAACCTCGGCCTCTCAACGTACACTGTCACCCTTACAACGGGTGGAGGTGCTGTATTTAGTCCTGATGCTGTTACGTTGGATGCTGGTGTTGTATCGGTAGATGCCCAGGGGACGCCTGTAGTCACTGTCTCAAATACGGGGACGAGCGATCTCGTGATTTCAGGTATTACTTCTGAGAACCTGCTCTTTGACGCTAC
>JBGCEN010000323.1:0-6574 GCA_045106435.1 Rhodothermales bacterium | reverse complement strand
TGAAGAAACTTTTTGGGTCTCGAAAGGCGGTCTCCCGCAAGCGCAGAAATCGTTGAACGTACCATTTTTGAACGAATGCTCGCTCAGCATCCAAATAAATCGAAAAGTCGAAAAAGTCGGATACAAATGGCACGCTATCACCACCTGGGGGCAAATCACGCACTTGAAGGACGTTCAGGCCTTCCAAAATCAGGATGTCCGGCTGGGAAATGGTAATGGTTTCACCAGGAACAACATCATAGATCAGGTGCGAATAAACAGGCGCTGTTGCACTTGGCTTGCCGGCTTTAATGTCTGTCAAAAAACGTAGCAATGCCCCAACATCATAACTTTCCGGAAAACCCTTGCGTTCCATGAGGCCTTGTTCTCGCAAGACAGCATTGGGGTATAAAAATCCGTCAGTTGTCAGCAAATCCACTTTCGGCATGGATGGCCAGCGGGCCAGCAAAGCTTGCAGGACACGTGCAGATGTCGATTTGCCCGCTGAAACCGATCCAGCAAGACCGATGATGAAGGGCACCTTGTTATCTTTAAGTTCAAGAAACTCTGCCGTTGCATTAAACAGGCCTTGTGTTGCCTTAACGTAATGAAACAGCAAACGGGCTAATGGCAGATATACGCGCTCAACTTCATCAACCGAAATTGGGTCGTTGAAGCCTTGGAGTTTGCGAATTTCATTGATGGAAAGGGTCATGGGTGTATCCGCCCGCAGCTTTGACCAACGTTCAACATCATAGATGCGATAGGGCGACAGTGAGCCTTCGTGTAGAGTCGTGCTACCGGGCAATTCAATCTGTTTCGCAGCTTCCGCCGGTGTCATATGCACCATTCTCCTAGTTGGGTCTGTTCAAACCCTTATTCGGATTACCCGCGTGCAGCTTTTTCTGCAAGGCCAGATTGCTTTGTGCGTTCGTCAAGAATACCCAACACGTCAGAAAGAGGAACGCCTCTTGCCCGCAACAAAACGGTCAAATGATAGAGAACATCCGCGGCTTCATTGGCAACATCTGCTGGCTCCTGGGCCGCGGCAGCAACAACCAACTCTACGGCTTCCTCGCCAAATTTTTCAGCACACTTTAATGCGCCTTTGGCCAGCAATTGGGCTGTATAGGAATTCTCAGCGCTGGCAGAACTGCGCTCAGCAATGATGGTGTCTAGATCAGCCAAAGAAAAATTACTCATTGGATTATGCCCCTAGATCAGTCGCATTGGAAGGCCGGCTTTAGCCATGTGCGCTTTTGCTTCAGCGACCGTATAGGTGCCGAAGTGGAAAATCGAGGCCGCCAGAACAGCGCTTGCATGGCCTTGGCGCACACCGTCAACTAAGTGGTCCAAATCACCAACCCCACCAGATGCAATCACAGGCACCGATACAGCATCAGCAATGGCTTTGGTTAAAGGCAAATTATATCCAACCTTGGTTCCATCGCGATCCATACTTGTCAGCAGAATTTCTCCTGCACCAAGTGCAACCACCTTGCGGGCAAATTCCACCGCATCAATGCCGGTTTTTTCCCGGCCACCATGCGTAAAAATTTCAAAGCGCTCCGGTTCATCTGGCGCAGATACGCGTTTGGCATCGATGGCCACAACAATGCATTGATTGCCAAATTTATCAGCAGCCGCGCGCACAAATTCCGGGCGCTTTACAGCCGCTGTATTAATCGAAACCTTATCCGCCCCTGCCAGAAGCAAGTTGCGAATGTCCGAAACTTCACGCACACCGCCACCAACGGTGAGCGGCATAAAGCAGTGTTCGGCAGTTTCCTGAACAACGTCCAGTAAGATGCCACGATCTTCGTGGCTCGCAGTGATATCAAGAAAGCACAATTCGTCGGCACCGGCCGCATCATATGCGATTGCAGCTTGAACCGGATCACCGGCATCAATCAAATCGACAAAGTTCACACCTTTGACAACGCGGCCCTCTTTGACGTCAAGGCAGGGAATGACACGTACTTTGAGCATCAAGCATTACCTTTCAACAAAGCCAACGCTTGGGTTGGATCAATGCGGCCATCATACAAGGCGCGGCCAGATATAGCTCCTTCAAGAATCTGGGCGTCTTGCGCGGTCATGCGCCTAATGTCGTCCATAGAGGCAAGGCCACCTGACGCGATGACCGGAATGCTCATATGGTTTGCAAGTTCCAGAGTGCTGTCCCAGTTGATGCCCTTCAAAACACCGTCCCGGTCGATATCTGTGTAGATGATCGCCGCAACACCGGCGTCTTCGAAGCGTTTTGCCATGTCAAGAATGGTCAAATCGGAGGTTTCAGCCCATCCTTCTACGGCAACACGGCCGCCTCTAGCATCAATGCCAACTGCAATCTTTCCGGGAAATTTTTTGCAGGCCTCACGCACCAAATCTGGGTCACGCACGGCAACGGTGCCAAGAATGACCCGGGCCAGGCCTTTTTCAAGCCAGGCTTCTATTTGTTGCAAATTCCGAATTCCGCCGCCCAATTGAACAGGATTTTTGGTTGAGGCGAGAATAGCATCAACAGCATCTCCATTGCGGCTTTCGCCTGCAAATGCACCATTCAGATCGACCACATGTAACCATTCAAAGCCCTGGTCTTCAAACGCCTTGGCTTGGTTTCCAGGACTGTCGTTAAAAACGGTAGCCTGATCCATATCACCTAATTTCAAGCGTACGCATTGGCCGTCTTTAAGATCGATGGCAGGAAAGAGGATCATTGAGAAAACCGTTCTTTTATAGGAATGTCTGTTCAGGCATTTGCTGCTACGGCGTCAATAGCTGCACGTGTATTGGCTGGCCACCATTTTAGGAAATTCCCAATGAGGGATAGGCCAAGTGTCTGGCTTTTTTCCGGATGAAACTGGGTCCCGATCATATTGTCACGCGCAACCATGGCCGTAATGGTTCCGCCATGGTCGGTTGTCGCAACTACCTGGCTTAAGTCTTTTGGTTCCATGTGGTATGAATGCACAAAATAGGCATTGAGACCATCGGGTCCCACTTTTATACCTGACAAGATCTCATGATCATTTTGTTTGGTCAGGGTATTCCAGCCCATTTGAGGGATTTTAAGAGTTGGATCGTTTGGTATAATTGGTTTGACGTCACCAGAAATCCACCCAAGGCCTTCGGAGACTTCTTTTTCCAAGCCTCGGCTTGCCATTAATTGCATACCAACACAAATGCCAAAAAATGGCACGGAACGACTTTCGACACTGTCCCGCAATGCATCTACCATTCCATCAGCTGCAAATAGGCCTGCTTTACATTCTGCAAACGCCCCAACGCCAGGCAGCACAATGCGGTCGGCCTTTGCTACAATTTCAGGTCTGTTGGTTACAATAATTTCAGCCGCAACATCATGTTCGCGCGCTGCCCGCTCAAAAGATTTTTCAGCGGACCGCAAATTCCCGGAACCATAGTCGATGATTGCTACACGCATGGAACCGCTCATTATTGATATCCGATCACGGTAGAGGTTGGAACGATGGTAGGTGTTGAAGAAAACTTGGCTGGCGCGACATCCATAGGTGGCTGCAAATGAGGTTCCTTTAATCGTGCAAAGAAACGCTGTTCTGCATCATCCAGATCATGCGCTGCAAAAGCATCGGCAATCCGCCATCCGCGCGCTTCCAGCCGCCAGCGCCGAAAGGTACTGGCCTCCAGTGCAAGGCCGATCCCAAACAAAAGATTGACGATACCAAGAGCCCATCCAGATACAAAATCAGTGCTGTATTCAAACAGCACCAGTGCTGCTGCATAGAGTAACAATCCGAGCCATTGCCGATACCACAGCAGCCACACGGGTGCTGCAATCAAAGCAACAAAATGAAAGCCATCGGACACAAAAACAGCACGTTTTAGCTGTTCTTCACGTGACGTTTTGTTGGTCGGGAGATGAACTGTGTAGGAATGCATAGCTTGGCCCTTTTACGGGTGCCTCAAAGAGTGCCTTTGGTCGATGGAATTTTTCCGACTTCTCGGCTATCCATAGCCGTTGCAACACGTAGTGCGCGTGCCACAGCTTTAAAGATACTTTCCGCGATATGGTGATTATTATCTCCATAAGCGTTCTCCACATGCAAGGTCACACGGCTGTTCATGGCAAAGGCCTGAAAGAACTCACGTACGAGTTCCGTATCAAAGGTGCCAATTTTGGGCGCGTTAAAGGCGACGCGCCACACAAGAAAAGGCCGTCCAGATACATCAATGGCAGCGCGAGATAGTGTGTCATCCATCGGCAAATCAGCTGATCCATATCGCGTGATGCCAGCACGATCACCAAGCGCTTCATTGATTGCCGCGCCCAATGCAATTCCCACATCTTCCACAGTGTGGTGATCGTCAATATGTAAATCACCATTCGCCCGAATTTTAAAATCCATGCCACTGTGGCGCGCCAATTGTTCCAACATATGATCGAAGAAACCAACGCCGGTTTTAATGTCGTATGATCCGGTGCCATCGACCACCACTGAAACGTCTATTTCAGTTTCGTTCGTTTTTCTCGATTGGCTCGCTGTGCGATTACTCATGGGACCGCTTCGTTGTTTTGCTGGCTGATGTCAGGGCCTTTTATCAGGCAAATGTGCGAAATGCCAGTGTCGCCGTAGGTGCAAACAGCAACAGTGTTAAAAGGCTTCCATTGGCAAATATTGGGTAATGTAATTACTGGGCTGCATCTCCGTTAGAAATGCCGCCCAAGAAACCTCCTGATTGGCGTTGCCACAGGCTTGCATAAAGGCCTGCATGAGCTATCAATTCTTGGTGGGTGCCGTTTTCGATAATCCGCCCACCATCCATGACGATCAGACGATCCATGGTGGCAATGGTGGATAGTCGGTGAGCAATAGCTATCACCGTTTTGCCTTGCATCAAATTGAACAATTGCTCTTGAATGGCAGCTTCAACTTCTGAATCCAAAGCAGATGTTGCTTCATCCAATATTAGTATTGGAGCATCCTTCAAAAGCACCCTGGCAATGGCAATACGTTGGCGTTGACCGCCGGATAATTTGACGCCGCGTTCGCCAACATGTGCATCGAATCCGCGACGGCCCTTAGGGTCTTGCAAATCGGCTATGAAATCCATCGCTTCGGCTTGCTGTGCCGCTAGTATCATGTCTTTCTCGCTGGCATCTGGCCGACCATAAAGAATATTATCTCTGACTGACCGGTGCAGCAAAGACGTATCTTGGGTCACCATCGAGATTGCGCCTCGCAAGGAGGTTTGACTCACATCACATATGTTTTGACCATCGATGGTAATACGCCCGGTCTCAACATCGTAGAGACGCAAAAGCAAATTGACCAAGGTAGATTTTCCCGCGCCTGAGCGCCCCACCAGTCCAATTTTTTCACCTGGCGCAATCGTCAGGTCGATGTCGTGTAAGACACCTTTTGCAGGAACCTCATCATCACCGGTTTTTCCATAATGAAAACCAACGTGCTGAAATGCTACTTCGCCCCTAACAGCAGGAAGGTTGGACGCCGCAGGTTGGTCTACAATGTCATGATCTCGCGCAAGTGTTGTGATGCCATCTTCCACAGTGCCAATATTTTCAAACAATGCAGACAGCTCCCACATGATCCATTGTGCCATGCCATTGAGACGAAGGGCCAAACCAATTGCAACCGCAATGGCGCCGGTGGAAATACTGCCATCCAACCAAAGAACAACAGATACGGCTGCCGTTGCAAAAATGAGGATGCAATTTAGCAGGTATAAAAGCTCCTGCAGGCCTGTAACCTCACGCATTTGATCGTGAACGGTTTGAAGGAATCCATTCATGCCGTCTCGGGCGTAGTCCAGCTCGCGAGATTTATGGGAAAACAGCTTTACCGTTAAAATATTGGTGTAACTGTCGACGACCTGTCCTGTCATCAAGGAGCGGGCATCTGCTTGCCGTTGTGATATTTTTCGAAGGCGTGGGATGAAGTAGCGCATGAGCGCCGTGTAACCAACAAGCCATGTCATAAGTGGCAAGGCTAAGCGCCAATCGGCAACCGCCACTAAGATAACGGTGCCGATAAAATAGACAGTGACGAACACCAGGACATCCAGGACTTTCATCACGACTTCGCGCACCGCCAGAGAGGTTTGCATAACCTTTGTTGCGATGCGGCCTGCAAAATCGTCCTGATAGAAGCTCATGGACTGGCCCAACAAATATCGATGTGCTTGCCAGCGCACGATCATCGGGAAGTTACCGAGCAGCGATTGGTGGATCAACAAGCCGCCGAGAAACGACGCCAATGGCAGCACAATTAAAACCACAAAACCCATGAGCGCGAGCGACCAGCCATGATCTGCCCAAAATGTTTCAGGAGTGGAATTATTCAGCCGATCAACGAGCGAGCCAAGAAAGGCAAATAGCATGACCTCAAGCACTGCAATAGCTGCCGTGGTCGCAGACATGCCAGCGAGCACGGGCCATATCGGTTTTGTGTAATGCCAAATAAATGGCATTAGTTGCTTTGGCGGACGAGCGGGTTCAGCCTTAGGAAATGGGCTTATTCTACTTTCAAACCAGCTAAAAAGTGCGGCTAGCATGAGAATTTTCCTGTTGTTGTACGTCAGCTTTACTCAACGT
>JBGCEN010000322.1:0-27578 GCA_045106435.1 Rhodothermales bacterium | reverse complement strand
CTTCGCCCGAACGGCTTTTGAAATCTTGCTGGCAACTTTGTCGCCTTTATAGGCTAATCTGAATGCATGCTCAAGCTGTCCGATAGGTTCATCCAGGTTATCAGGCGTAAAGATGCCCTCACTTAGCCGCTGACGTTGTTCGCCCGGCGTCTGCATGAGACGCGCAACTGCGTGCCCGACTGCGTCAGAAGGACCGTTAGAGAGCGAATTAAAACGGGACCACAGCGAAACAGGGCCCTTGAACAGCAAGCCTATCACAGGCACATCGAAGTTTTTGTAAATGCCATTGAACGCTTTTTGCATTTCTCCAAAAGCATATTGCATGCCCCACTGTAGGTATGGAAGATCTTCTTTGCGCCGGCCTTCTGCTTCAAATCGTCGCAACGCAGCAGCAACCAGATACATCCACGAAAAGATATCGGCGTATCTGCCGGTGAGCTTCTCCTTACGCTTAAGATTTCCCCCCAAACCAATCAGCGCGATATCCGAGAGGAAAGCAAAAGATGCAGAAGCCCAGGACAGTTTTTTCCAATACTTGGCTGCGGGTCCTCCAACAGGAGAAGATGCGAGCCGGCCTCTTGTTACAGAAAGTAGCAAGGCCCGGAAGCTGTTACGAACCGTGTGACCGATATGGCTGGTAAAGGCGCCATCAAATCGCTTCACATCCTCGTTCATCAAACCCTGAATTTCATCGTAGATAAATGGATGGCAACGTATTGCTCCCTGCCCAAAAATCATCAGGGTACGTGTTAGAATATTGGCGCCTTCCACAGTAATACCAATCGGGGTATTCATGTACGCGCTCGCCATCAGGTTTTTGGGTCCTAAAGAGATCGCATTCCCCCCGAGGATATCCATCCCATGATTCACGGCTCTTCGCTGGAGCTCAGTAAAATTATACTTGGCGATAGCTGTTACAACCGCCGGCGCAACGCCCTGGGCCAATGCGCCACACGTGTATTTACGGGCAGCCTCCATCACATAGTTAAACCCGCCGATTTCAGCAAGCGGCTCTTCGATCCCTTCAAACAAGCCAATGGGTAATCCAAACTGTTTGCGCACTTTTGCATGTGCTGACGCGACACGGAAGATCAGTTTTGTCCCCCCTGCGGCTGATGCTGGCAGAGATATACCGCGGCCGGCAGCCAGCGACTCCATCAACATCCGCCATCCTTGTCCGGCCCCTTCTGCCTCCCCTATGATCGCATTAATGGGCACAATCACATCGTGTCCTTCTGTCGGGCAATTGTAAAACGGCACACCCATTGGGTTATGGCGTTTGCCAAGAACAACCCCTTCAAGCGCTGTTGGAATTAGCGCACACGTAATACCAGGTGATGTACCTTTACCAAGCAAATTATCCGGATCCCGAAGCTTGAACGCCAGACCTAGTACTGTTGAGATTGCAGCCAGTGTGATATAGCGTTTCCTCCAGTTGAGCCGGACATAAAGCGCTCCATCCTCTCCTTTAAAAACAACGCCATTTGAAGTGATTGCGCCGGCATCTGAGCCAGCATTGGGTTCAGTGAGCGCAAAAGCAGGAATGTCTTCTCCCCGGGCAAGGCGAGGCAAGTAGTGATCACGCTGGGCCTGTGTCCCGTAATGGATCAGCAATTCAGCCGGCCCCAGAGAATTGGGTACCATGACGGTAGTTGCCAGTGGGCCACAACGAGAAGACAATTTCTGAACCACCGCACTGTTTGCAAGCGGAGAAAACTCAAGCCCGCCGTATTTCTTTGGGATGATCATACCAAAGAAGCGCTCGCGCTTCATGATTTCCCACGCAGCGGCCGGCAACGCTTTCTGCTGCAACACTTCCCAATCATGCGTAACACTGCAAAGCTCTTCTACCGGGCCGTCAAGAAATGCCTGCTCATCTGCGGTCAACTCAGGATAAGGCTCTCCCATAATCCGTTTGTAATCCGGCTTGCCAGAAAACAACTCCCCCTCAACCCATACATTGCCGGCCTCGATGGCGGTTTGCTCGGTTTGCGAGATCGTCGGCAGGAATTTCAGTGCGTTGAGCACTTTCATAACGACGCCAGTAAACAACACACGGCGAAGAACCGGCACATTCATGACAACCGCCAGCACGCCAAATACAATCCATAACCATGTTGGCGAGGCAAATCCATAGAGGGCCGCCGCCCCGGCGATTGTCCATAGCCAGAGCGGTGCACCCGCGTAACCTAACAGAACGAGCACGCCAAGAATGCTTAAGACTGCCGTCCACGTTGGTAAGCCCGCAAAAAAATCAAAGTAGGGAAGGTTCATTGATTTATCCTTTTTGGTTTATGGCCTGGGATCGATTTTATATGTAGCACCGGCTTTTTTGCTTATGTCACAACATCATATTTTCAAATACAGCCGCAGCCCCCATGCCACCGCCGATGCACATGGTACAGATGCCATATCTGACCTGCCGGCGGTGCATTTCATGTAATAACGTTGCCGTTAATTTAGCGCCGGTGCAGCCCAGAGGATGCCCCAATGCAATGGCACCGCCATTCACGTTAACAATATCTTCGGAAAATCCAGTCTCTCTCACAACAGCCAGTCCCTGTGAAGCAAAAGCCTCGTTTAATTCCACAAGACCAATATCATTCACCGTTAACCCAGTCTGCTTTAGTACCTTTTTCACCGCGTTAATCGGTCCAATACCCATGAGTTCTGGTGCTACGCCGGCAACCGCATACCCCACCACACGTGCCATTGGATCAACGCCAAGTTCTCGTAAAGCCGAAGAGCTTACAACAACGGCAGCAGCGGCCCCATCAGACATTTGCGAAGCATTGCCGGCGGTAACTGTACCTCCCGCGCGAAAAACGGGACGCAATCTGGCCAGTGCCTCAACACTCGTATCTGCACGAGGACCTTCGTCTTGAACAAACAGCGTTTTCTGCTTGTTGACGGTGCCTCCATTGTACGCGACATTTTCTACCGTTAAGCCAATAATTTCCTTTTCAAACCGGCCATTCCTGATCGCATCTATCGCACGTTGGTGTGATTGAAAAGCAAAGCGATCCTGATCCTCCCGGGATACATTATATTTGGCAGCAACGTTCTCAGCCGTATTTCCCATCGAGATGTAAACATCTGGATTTTGGTCAACCAGTTCAGGGTCTGGCTGGAAATAAAAACCGGCCATCGGTACCTGACTCATTGATTCAGCTCCGCCGGCTACAACAATGTTTGCATGCCCCGCCATAATCGACTGCGAAGCCATGACGATGGTTTGCAAACCAGATGAACAGAATCGGTTGATCGTGGCTCCCGGCACTTCATCCGGCAATCCAGCTTTCTGGGCAATTATACGGCCCATGTTCATCCCTTGAGGGCCCTCCGGCATGGCACAGCCAATTAACACATCATCAATCTGATCGCCGGCCAGTCCGTTCACACGATTTATGGCTTCTTTGACAACCACTCCCCCCATCTCTTCCGGACGGGTATTCACAAGTGTACCGCGTTTTGCCTTACCAATGGCTGTACGCACACTGCTGACAATATATGCTCCGTTCTTTGCTTCCATATCTATGTATTTTCTCGGCTCTCGGTAATTTTTATGGGTCCCGGCACCTGGTGTAGTCTCAAGTTAATTGTTGTTTTTTTTCAACACATACAGTAGAGAGAATGGGAGATGGAGGGTGAAGAGGATTTGTTTTTTCCCTCTTTCACGCTTCTCTTTAACCCGCTTCATACATGAGCTGTTTAAAAATTATCTTGACACTACACAGTGCTTTTTTTGATGCTCAACGTGATGGATCCTGGATCTAGTCCAGGATACGCCTTATCTGATTTTATCAGATAAGGCTAATTTCTAAGAGGCTTGTTTGTTGTCAAAATGTGTGCAATACGATCTTGTGTTTTCTGCTCGCCGCAGAGTCTTAAAAAGACTTCTTTTTCGAGCTCAACCAGATAATCTTCGTGTACCTCTTGTGGACCACTGAGATCACCACCGGTCATTACATGAGCCAATTGCACAGCGAGAATTCTATCGTATTCACTGATAAAACCGCCGCTTTCATATTGCCGAACGCCAACTTCCAGTGCTGCTTTGCCGGGACGACCTAGCACCATCACGTTTGTGTTCACTGGAGGTGGAAGGTAGCCTGATTCAGATAATCCAATGACCGTCTGTTTTGCGACGCTGAAGCGCCGTGCATCATTCATTACAATAATTGCATTGGATGCCAGATAGCCCATGTCTTTTGCCATTTGCCCGCTGGTAGAAACCGTGGCCATGGCAACATTTTGGAAATAGACCTGAAGTTGATCCAGGATCTGGCTGGGGAAACTGCTGGCAGCGCGTTTTGCGGCCAGGATGGACAAAAATGTAGTGCCCGTGCCGGCAGGTATGAGCCCAACGCCTAGCTCTACCAATCCCATATAGCTTTCAGAAGCCGCAACAGGTTGAACCGAAGCCATTGCCACTTCGCAACCACCACCCAGAACGCGTTGATGCGGCGCGACAACAACAGGTACTTGTGCATATCGAATCCGCTGTACTGCGCGCTGGAAATTACCAATGGTCTGATCGATCAGGTGGTATTTGCCTTCTTGCGCCGCAACAGCCATTTCTCCCAGGTTTGCGCCTACGGAGAAATTCTTCCCATCGTTTGCGACCACAATGCCGCGAATGTTTGGATCATTCTCGGCTTTCTCTATGACATCAAGAAAGCCCTGCATGACATTCGCGCCTAATGAATTGGCTTTAGATCGAAATTCGTAGAGTGCTACGCCATCGCCCATATCCAACAAGGCCGCTTCTTCGTTCTTCCAAAGCTCTGCTTTTCCAGCAGACCTGATTGCGGCCATCCCGCGTTCATCAGCCGGCAATTCTTCAACAACGTAGCCACCAGCGCCCTGGACATAGATTTCCTGCTGATTAGCCTCTGCCCGATAAAATGTTGTAACCCCCTTGGATTCCATCAACGAAACCCACTCAGGCAGTTGCTGCCCTTCTTCCCGCATGTTTTTGAGCACCTCGCTAAATCCGAGTGCATCCCAAATACCAAACGGCCCAAGCTCCCATCCAAAACCCCATTGCATGGCGCGATCAATATCCGCGGGGTTATCAGCAATTTCAGGTATACGACGCGCACTGTACCCTAGCAAGTCGTGTGTAGATTTTCTAAAAAAGGCGCCGGCTCTTCCAGCGTCGGCATATAAAGCTTTAAGGCGTGCGGCCAGATTACCGGCCTTTTTAATGGCTTTTAAATCGCCTAAATCCTGCGGTTTTGCTGAAGCATACTCCCCAGTCTCCGGGTCAATAGACTTGATCTCTTTGCCTTCTTTTTTATAAAAGCCGGCTTTGGTTTTCGCGCCAAGCGCGCCATTTTTCACCAGTTGATTTAAGATATCGGGCGTAACAAAGATATCTCTGCTTTCATCATCTGGTATGGCTTCATACAAGTTTGTAGCAACGTGATGCATTGTATCAAGACCTACCACATCTGCAGTCCGGAACGTGCCAGATCTTGGCCGGCCGGTTAGCGGTCCTGTCAGCGTATCAATTTCTTCTATGGTATAACCATCTTCGGTAAAGGCACGCATCGCATGCATCATCCCGTAAATACCAATGCGATTGCCTATAAAGTTAGGCGTGTCCTTGGCCACGACGATGCCTTTACCCAAATGCATCCGACCAAAATGGGCAACCCGTTGTAGAATTTCCGGATCGGTATCAGCGGTTGGAATCAATTCCAACAGACGTAAATAGCGTGGCGGATTAAAGAAATGCGTACCCAGGAATCGCCGCTTAAATTGATCAGATAATCCTTCGGCAATTTCTCCGATGGGCAGTCCACTTGTATTTGTAGAAACAACAGCATCATCCTTTACGGCCGCTTCAATCCGGGCCATCACCTGACGCTTGATATCCATACGTTCGACAACCACTTCAATAACCCAGTCAGCTTCGCCAACCCAATCAAAGTTTTCGTCGAAGTTACCCAGTTCAATGCGCTGCGCTACTTTATCCGTAAACAAGGGCGCCGGCTTTAGTTTTGAGGCCTTTTTGAAGAGGCTTTCAACGATGGCATTTTTCTTCCCTTCAGCCGGCGCAATGTCAAGCAGTTTAACCTGAAGGCCCGCATTAGCAAGGTGCGCAGCAATCTGTGCCCCCATCGTACCGGCACCAAGAACCGTCACATTTCTGAAAGGCCGGTGGGCGCGAAAATTTGACCAATCTATCTTTCCCACATCAAGCGTATTCACTTCCATATCTATCTATTTTTATGCGTCTATATGTATTCGTTTGAGCACAATTTCTTATGCTTTAATAATGCCCTCAGCTCCCGAAGATGAATCTTCATACAATGCTTTAATGGCGTCACCAAACTGCTCCTGCACGAGCCGGCGTTTGATTTTCAGTGTGGGTGTCAACAACCCATTTTCAATGGTAAGATGGTCCGTCATAAGCCGGAAGTGCTTGATGGTACTCCAGTGGTCCATGCCTTCATTAGCAAGCTCAACCAGTTCTTTGTACCGATTCACAATTTTAGGATGATGAATCAATCGCTCAAAGGGTATCTCTGCATTCAGCCCACGAGAGCCGGCAAAAACTCTCAGCGAATCTTGCTCAACAAAAAGCAGCGCAGCGCAGTATTTCTGTCCCGGACCAACAACAACCGCCTGCTCAATGAGCGGATGACTGCCTAATCTGTTTTCAAGCGGCTGAGGCATCACATATTTCCCTGTCGATAATTTGAACAGGTCTTTTTTCCGGTCCGTGATTTTCAAAAACCCATCTTCGGAAAGTTCTCCCACATCGCCTGTGTGAAACCATCCCTCCTGATCTATAGCTTCTGCCGTTTTTTTGTCGTTTTTGTAATATCCCTTCATCACGTGGGGGCCTCGTGTTAGTATTTCACCGTCCTCTGCCAGCGATACTTCATTCCCGGGCAAAACTTCTCCAACGGTACTGGCTCGGTTACGATCAGGCCTGTTAAAGGAGATGACAGGGCTTGTTTCTGTAAGGCCGTATCCCTGCAAAATATTGACGCCGGCCGCACCAAAAAGGTTGGTGAGTTCGCCATTGAGCGCAGCACCGCCTGAAATAACATATTTGATCCTGCCGCCAAGCGCAGCACGCCACTTCCTGAACACTAAAGAATTGGCAACCTTTAGCTGCAGTCTCTTCCCTCCAGCCGGCTTTTTCCCAATTTCATAATCAGCAGCAACATCAAGTGACCAATTAACCAGTTTCTTTTTGAAGCCGGTAATTGTCGTAATTTTTTCTAATATCCGTCCATAGACCTTCTCCAGTACTCTTGGCACGGTCGCAAAAAGTGTAGGACGAACGCGCTTGAGGTCTTCGCCTAGTAAATCAGGCGTGGTAAAGTAAATGGTTAATGCATACCCCAGCACACCATACCACAGGGTCCGGGCAAAGATATGTGACAGCGGGAGAAACGATACGACGATTTCTCCTTTTTCGCCGCCCTTGATGTTGCCTAACTCCGCATAAGCGGTCATCGCATTTGAGGAGATGTTCTCATGCGTTAACATCACGCCTTTAGGCTCTCCCGTTGTGCCGCTTGTATAAACGATAGAAGCGAGATCGGACGGTTGAATTAAGCCCAGCATACGGGATATAAGTCCCGTATCCTTGCTCTTTATAAGGTCTCCTCTGGTTCTAACTTTGTCCATCGACAGCCACTGGACCCCTTCAGGTAAAGGGGTCAGCTTCTGATCTTCCTCTGGCTCTGCAACGATGACTGTTCTTATTTCAGGCGCTTCTGCCAACAGTTCGTCTATATCATGTAGTCTGGTCAGGCTAGATACAAAGAGCGCCCGGGCACCTGAATGGCGCAGGATAAATTCATTGGTCCCTGGCGATTGGTTCAGATAAATAGGCACATCAATTAATCCACCAATCAGGCAGCCCATATCAGCAACACAGAAATTTGTGTCACTATCCATGTATAGCGCAACCCGGTCCCCTTTATTGAGCCCTAAATCCAGCAAACCAAGAGCCAGTGCTTCAGCCTGTTGCCGAAAATCGTCCATGGAGAGCGTTTCCCAGTCCTCTCCCTGCCGGCGATTGAACATCTGCTTGTTATCAAAACGATCAAGCGCTTCATAAAGCAAATCGGGCAGTGTCTTCCCCAAAACGGGTAGCCCTTCACCTTTCACATACCTTGTTGCCGAGGTGCTCTTTGTCAGAGCATGTGTTGCTCTTTCTTGTACTTCCTGTTCCATAAACGTGCGTACTATTTCGTAAGCTTCAACAAGAACCGGGGCGTAGTCGACGAACCCGGAAGCGCTACCAGAATACTACATTTTGCTTCATTCTATAAATCAATTAACAAACGTTCGCAATGTACTGTATGGCGAATCGAGCTGATTTCTTTTTCAAGCCGTACTTAATTGAACAGTGGTGACACTTCTCACGATGTTATCAAGTACGTTTTGAATAAAGCTCTCCGGCTCCAGACGCTTATCAAGCCTTTGGGCGAGTAAAATGGAGACCGCACCGTGCAGAGATGCCCACATCACATTTGTTGAAGCATGGCTGTTTTCAATGTCAACCACGCCGGTTTTCATCCCTTCATCCAAGGTAATTTTCATCAACGCCAGATTCCGTCTGGCTCTGCGAAAGCTCTCTTTTGGAAACCTGCTTGTAAGTTCAGGATGAAGCATAAACATGATTTCATAATACTCAGGATACTCAAGGCCAAAAGCGATATATCCTTCACACAACGCCCTTAACCTTGCAAGTACATTGTCTGAGTACTGTTGAGCAATTTTACGTTGGCGTTCAAGTAATACGTTCATCCCCTCTTCAATGAGGGCATGAAAAAGTGCATCCTTGTTTTTGAAGTGGAGATATATGCTTGTAGCGCTATAATCCATCTCCCGGGCTATCCTTCTCATCGACAAACTGGCATAGCCATTTGTAACAAGAAGGCTGCGGGTCGTATCTAGAATGAGCCGCTTGAGATTCTGTTGTTCTTTTTGTTTTTCGCTCATTTATTCAGTGAGTTAACACTGTTAAGTAACTAAATATTCCCCGCTGTTACAAGAAATGTGGTTTTTTTTCCAGGAATAGGACAATTGAGCTAAAATAAAGGTTTTCATCAGGCTTGAATACCTATTCATGTGCAGTATGGCCGTTAAAACCGCGCAACAGCATTCTGTAAATTATCTCACAAGCAGTACAATTGCCTATGAGCCAATGTCCAGTATGAAGAGGGTTAAAAAGAAGAGAGAAAGGGGGACAAAACAAATCCTCTTTGTCTCATGCACTCTTCTGCAAACGTTGAAAGACCAAACAATAATTATCTGGACACGACACTGGGCTTAAGTCCATAAAACCAGATCGGCCCTGTAAAGATACGAATTGTTCTTCAAGCAATAAACAAAACGTAGTACACAAAAAAGCTGATGCAGCAAAAGCCGCACCAGCCATGAAAATTTCTACTTTTACCTTAACACTACTGAGGATACTTAATCAGGTTACAAACCTGGCCAGTACCATTCAGGAGCAGTTATTAGGCCGGCCTAGTTCCTGCGCAGCGTGACGTTACCTACACCGGTTCGCATGAAGAGATCAGGACCTCCTCCATTGACTTCTCCTTCAAACGATTTTGTCATCCACTTCCCTTCTATTTTAAGCGGGTAGTCGCTGGATGCAGATCCCATGCTTGCAACTGCGTCAACGAATACGCCGGCTTTCGAAGAAAGATAAACCGTCACATTGCCAGCACCTGTTTCTAATTTTGAATCACTTTCTGGCTGGCTCGTAATACTCGCGGTTACATTGCCAGCGCCTGTGTGCGCTCTTACAAATCCAGTAATATCTTCCAGGCTAATATTGCCAGCGCCTGTATGCACTTCTACGTGATTTGTGGCGCCCGAGATATCTACATTACCGGCTCCTGAAGTGATATCTACAATCCCATCAACCTCACCGATGAAAATATTCCCTGCACCTGTACGACCATTAATTTCCCCTTCCAGATCACTAATCTCAATATTGCCAGCTCCTGTTTCAAAATCTACGCTGTATTCATCAGGAACGGTTATTCTCATGGTAATCTTAAAGCGATTCTTTTTGCCCCACTTCCCCCAACCACCACGCTTTTCTGCATAACGTGATTCAATCGTTACATCATCACGGCGCTGATCAAAAGAATACTCATGAAACTCTTTGAAGACTTTACGCGCTTCTGCTTCGCTATTCACCCTGACCGTCCGAATCATCTCGATGTGCACAGCATCATCAGAACCAACCAGGACTTCAATATTGCCATAGTCCATTTCAATGTAAAGCGTACCACCGGGGCGCACTTTAAACGACTCTTTTACAATATCCTCGACATCATAGACTTCTGAAGCTTGCACAGGCGCAGTGGCCATGAGTGCAAGCAGAAGAGAAACGGGCAATAGTCGTAATAAACGCATAATTTTTAGTGGTCTTCTTTACAGCGGATACAGTAAAGCCCCATACGGCAGTTTTACACACGGGGTTGCAGTTTCTTAAAACTAAGGTAACATGTACCAGATAAATATCTGGACTGAACCTACTGGTTGTGGATGAAAAGAATGTTTAGATTGACTAAAATACGTTCAAATTAGTCTTGTGACTGATTAAATCAACACTTCAGGTAAAAAAGATGCAGTATAAACTCCTCGCAGGAATGATTTGCGTTTCCATTCTTATACTTTTAGGCATCTACAAGCCGGCTGGCCATGAAACAGATCGGGATGCAAAAACCGCTCTTCTTGCAGTTGATAACAGCAAGATGATTGAAGCTGCTCAGCACTTCCTGAGCCTTACAAATGCTGAAGAAAAGCAAGTACTGGTGTATCCGTTTGAAAGCGAGGAGCGAACGTTCTGGAATTTTGTACCCATGACGGGCGAAAGAAAAGGGTTGGTCTTGAGAGATATGTCAACGGACCAAAAAATGGCGTTACATGCTCTGCTGCAGAGTACTTTAAGCACCAAAGGGTACCTTAAAACAACAGGTATTCAGCAACTCGAGCGAATTCTTGGCGTCCTGGAAGATCGTCCAGTGTATCGGGACCCGACATCATATTACCTGACAATATTTGGCACGCCGGCTGCCGATACGGCCTGGGGATGGCGTTTCGAAGGCCATCATCTATCCCTGAATTTCTCTTCGGTTAACAATGAGTTGGCGATCGCGCCGGCATTTATGGGCTCAAATCCATCCAAGGTACTTGAGGGTACCTTCGCCGGCCTACGCGTGCTGTCTGAAGAAATAGATGTAGCAAGAACCTTGATGGCCTCTTTATCGCCCGAGCAACAGGCCACAGCCATTATTTCAGATACGTCTCCACGAGAAATCATCACCGGCAACGAAAGAAAAGCAGTCCTGGAATCTTACGAGGGATTGAAATACACTGACATGAAGCCACATCAGCAAATGCTCCTCAAATCGCTCATTAATGTATATGCCGGCAATTTAAGAGCAGACGTAGCACAGGCCGAATTGGATCGCATCGAAGCAGCCGGCTATGACAAACTCTATTTCGCCTGGGCTGGCAGCCTTATTCCTGACGCAGGGCACTACTACCGCATACACGGCACAACGCTACTCATCGAGTATGATAACACACAAACTGAAGCCAACCATATACACACCGTCTGGCGAGATCTGACAAACGACTTTGGCAGAGACCTTCTTCATAAGCATTATGAAGACAGTGAAAATGGACACGGGCATTGAATTTTAAAGACAATTCTTGCGTAATGCAGCATGGTGCACTTGTACCAAACCAACGGAAGAATTCTAGACGAACGGCAATGAACTTTGCCGTTTCAGCGAATTTTTACTTCCATCTGTTTTTTCGCCGGCTCTCGGGCCTGGAATGTCCTACGCTAGCGACATCGCCTCCAACAAGGCACGTACCTTTTCTAGCCTGGTCACTAGTTTTACCAGGTGGTCCTTTTTGATTCTGAGCGCAGCTGTACTCGGGCTGTCCGCTAGTGCATCCAGCACTTCATCTTCCGGATCTTCGTCGATAAAAAGCGAGAATTGATGCGCGAGATAGGTAATGCGCACTTCCTTCAAATTTGACTCAGATGACTCGGGGTCCAGGTAATAAACACAAGCATTCTTAACGGCATCCGGTAGCTTCCACTGTTCGGCAACTTTATAGCCAACGAGATGATGGAATTCTTTCACAAGCGACATTCCGGCCGGGTGCGAGAGCTCCATATCAAGCTCCTGAGACAAATCTTGTAAGGCTTGTAGAATAACGGGTTTACCCACCGTATGTAACAAGCCACACAAATAAAGGCTCTCCGAAGATTCCCCCAGGATATGACCGATGTCTTGCGCAAACGCGCCGGCTGTAAGGGTTTTCCTCCAGATGTCTTTGATTTCGTTTTCGTACCCCTTTGCCTTAAAAACTTTACCCTGCATCGTCACAGAGAGCGCTATTTTGCCAAGGGTTTTTGCGCCTATTCGTGCAATAGCCTGCCGCAGTGTGCTGATTTCACGAGCGCCTGCAAAAATAGGAGAATTGCTCACACGCAACACATAGCCGGCCAGTGCCTGATCTTTGTGTATCAGGCGTGCCAACGTGTTTGCATCCGCTTTGGGATGATTGATTAATGCAATGACCTTCCCAACAACATCAGGTAGCACGGGAATTTTGAGGCGCTCATCTGCGATAAATGCCTTAAGCGCAAACCTAAAAGGCAGTAAATTGGGGTCTTTTTTTGCACTGGATAGAGTGGTGTACATGCTATCGTTTCCTCAAAGGGACTAATAAAGTCACATCATTCCCGGTTTTTAACCCGGATTATTACCAAACAAAACACCCTTTTCCCATTGAGTAGTATCGGTTGTAATCCAGATATCTAAACAAAATTTTGCATCTAATTGCTGACTTTTTAACTTCTATCCATTAAGTGATTCCTTTAGCCCACCCATACCACTGGCTGATCAAGAAAATCCGACGTGTCAAAGCCACTCACCAAGGCGCTGAAACGAGCGATAAAAGGTTTTCAATCAGATAAACGCGTTTTACCACCTCTACCACCCTACCAAATTTCAAAGGCATCATTATGAAAGCACAATTTTTCTTACTCAGTATTTTCCTGGGCGTCATTTTAGCGGTTCACCTTGCCATGAACGGACAAGTTGGAGCTATCATGAAGAATCCCAAAGTCGCCAATGCTATTTTCTGGTGTATTGGGGCGTTGACTGCTATGGGCATTGGTGTAACGGGATACAGTGCGGGTGCTTTTGAGCCATTGCAAGATGTCAATAAATGGCTACTCCTGGCGGGTGCCATGGGTGCCAGTCTCGTTTTTGCAATTTCCTGGATCTTACAGCCCGGCCGTATGGATGCCGGCTCCTTCTTTGTGACCCTGTTGGCAGGACAAATTATTACAGGCCTTGTTCTTTCGCATTTCGGCTTACTAGGCCAGGCCGTCGTTCCGCTCTCCATGATCAAGTTTATCGGCGTAGCATTGATGCTTGGCGGCGCTGCCATGGTAACATTCATGAAGTGACGTTACCTCTCCCCACCAACATCTAGATTGGAATAAGTTGATGAACAAAGTACAATTAGGAAATTCAGACGTTCAGGTCAGCACGCTGTGTATTGGAACCGACCTCATTGGTAGCAAGATTGATCAAGCCACTTCTTTTTCTTTATTCGACTTTTTCCATGAACGAGGTGGCTCCTTCATAGATACCGCAAACTTCTACGCCAGTTGGTATGAGGGCTGCGTTGGCGGCGAAAGCGAAACAACGATTGGCGCATGGATGAAAGGAAGAGGCAATAGAGCGGATATCCAAATCTCTTCCAAGCTTGCCTTCGATTATCCGGGATGTGAAGGCGGACTAACAGCCACTGAGATTGAGCGAGAGTGCGAAAAAAGTCTTAAACGACTTCAAACCGATTACATCGATGTTTATTACGCCCATCGTGATGACTTCGAAACGCCACTGGAAGAAACCATGGAAGCGTTTGACCGGCTCATAAAAGCCGGCAAGATACGCGCCATAGGGGCTAGTAATCTGTGGCTATGGCGTATCGCCGAAGCCAATATGGTGAGTCAGCTTAATCACTGGGCCCCTTATTCTGTTGTTGAACAACGATACACTTACCTGCGCCCCCGCCACGGAGCAGATTTTGGTCCGCAGATTTGTATCAGTGATGATATGAAGCGGTTTGCCAAGCATCACAACGTATCGCTGATTGGCTACTCTATTTTATTGCAAGGGGCTTATACCAGGGATGACAAACCCATGCCGGCGCAATTTGCCGGGCCAGAAGCAAATGACCGGCTGGCAGCGCTTGCATCGGTTGCAAAAGATGTACATGCAACCATGAATCAGGTGATTATCGCATGGATGAGGCAAAGCTCACCTTTTGTCCTCCCCATCATCGCCGGCAGCTCTACAGCACAGCTTGATGAAAACATCTCAGCCCTGGATGTCAAGCTTTCAACAGAACAAATGGAGCTTCTGAATACAGCGGGTAATCCCAATGTCAAAAAGGCCTGGCTGAGATAACGCTTCGCCACTGCTGTTCAGGTTAGGGGGGATAGAAGATTGAAAGCCTTTACAGCTTCTTATTGTTTAATAAATACCCAACCACCTTATCGGAAAATAAAATGTCTGCCAAACAATGTTTGTTCATGGCGGTAATCCTCGCCCTGCTTGTAATTTTTCCATCAAACACCTTTGCACAAGCCGAAGAGATTATTTTTATCCCAGTAAAAATTGATGGCCCGGTCCACGATCCTACAAAAAACAGCTATTGGTACGGCCCATTTTCAGAAACGGCATCTGTCCTTGATGTAGATAATGATGGAGATCTGGATATAGCCGCCGGCAAAAACTGGTACGAAGCCCCGCTTTGGATCAAGCACAGCAGCTACAGACCGGGAGCCGACAGGAATGGCCCTGAAACGGAGAGCAATAGCGAGTTTGCAATGGATGTCAATGGCGATGGATGGGAGGATATTGTGAGCTCAGGATGGATGTTCATGAAAGGGGCCTACTGGTACGAAAATCCTAAACGCCCGACCGAAAAAGGAGAGCAGTGGAAATCTTACAAGATCCACCAGGCTTTCAACATGGAAGGCGTGATTCACGGCGATATCGACGGTGATGGTGATGAAGACATCCTGGTAAACCACTGGTCTCTGGTTGACGGTCAAGGCATGACCTGGCTTGAGCACCTGGATGAAGCACCGTGGTTTATTGAGCATGTAGTCGGACGAAAAGGTGATACCCATGGCAACGGTCTGGGCGACATCAATATGGATGGCCGCATGGATATCATTACCGGACAGGGATGGTACGAGCAGCCGGCTGACTTATCACAGAAAAACTGGCCTTTCCACGCAGACTGGGATTTCAGGTCTTCCGACCCTTCATCGGCAACAGCTACTGCGCATCCTGATCTTGTATATGATGTGAATGAAGATGGGCTTAATGATGTGATTATTGGCTCTGCACACGCGTATGGTATGGCATGGTATGAGCAAAAAGTTGATCAAGCGGGAAATCGCACATTTACCCATCATTGGATAGAAACACAGCATAGTGTTTTTCACACACTCGCTCTTGGAGATTTGAATGGAGATGGAAAAGACGATTTGATCGCTGGAAAACGCCTGTTCGCTCACTATGGAGGTGACGTCGGTGTAGGAGATCCCTCATTTGTCTATTGGTACGACATCAAAGGCGGTGCATTTGAACGGCACATCCTTTCGTACAACCACGTCCCTTTGTACCCTAATGAAGGAAGCGTAAGCCCACCCCCCAACAATGTGGTGGGCGTAGGTATGAAAATCAATGTCAAAGACATGGATAAAGACGGACACCAAGACGTGATCCTGGCCGGCAAAACAGGGCTGTATGTGTTCTACAACAAAGGCAAAGCACCAAAGCCAGATTTCACAAACACGGCAGACGGACGAGGTGACATCAACAAACTGGCTCCTTACTATACCTATCCCTCATATCGCCAGTGGCCTGAATACAAAACCCTGTTTAATGGCAAAGACTTCACCGGTTGGAAGGTCCCCAAAGGAGGGAAAGGGCACTGGAAAGTAGTCGATTATATGATTGACTATGATGCCAAGGCCGAGGCAAAGAAAAGTGCCGATAAACATTTATGGTCTGAAGAGGAATATGGAGACTTTGCCATGCACGTAGAATGGCGTTTCAAAGAAGCGTCTGGCATGCATGATATGCCTTTTATCTTGCCAGATGGCTCGTATAAAAAGGACGAGGCCGGCAACGTAATCAAAACGCCGACGCCCAATTCAGATTCAGGCATATTACTCCGCGGTTCTAATCATCAGGTAAATCTCTGGAATTGGAACGTAGGATCCGGTGAGCTATGGTCTGTACGCACCAATGAAGACTTATCACCGGCACTCCGAGCAGCGGCTGTACCAAAGAAACGCATGGACAATCCCATTGGCGAGTGGAATGCCATGGACATTATGGTGAGGGGCGACCTCGTCTCGGTGATGCTCAATGGAGAATGGGTCATCGAAGATGCACAAATCCCAGGACTGCCGGCCAGCGGTCCAATCGGGCTTCAGCATCACGGCGGCATCGACAGTAAAACGGGAGAATATGTAGCAACGTCCAGCCTCATCCAATTCCGCAACCTGTGGGTGCGCCCAATTGATGGCCCCCTGCTTTCTGTTGAAGATCCCGCTGAAATCGAGGACGGGTGGAAAACGCTGTTCAATGGCAGCGACTTATCGGGCTGGGTTACGGGCCCCAACAATAAGTTTGTCGTGGAGAATGGCGAGTTGACAGTCAAACGCTCTGATCCCGATGGTCAAGAACACAACCTGGATTATCTATGGACGGAAGAACGCTATGGAGATTTCATTCTGGATCTGGAATTCAAGGTCGTAGACGGTACCAACAGCGGTGTCTTTTTCCGTACGGACGATATACAAGATCCTGTATGGACCGGTCTTGAAGTGCAGGTTACCAGTTCATCCGAACAGCGGGGCATCACCAAAACAGGCACCGCCGGCGCCATTTATGATATGCTGGAGCCAACCAAAAATGCCGTTAACCCCTCCGGTGAATGGAATACCTACCGGCTTAAATGTGTAGGTAGCAACATCCAGGTATGGCTCAACGACGAGCACGTAATAGACATGGATATTGCCCAATGGCGCCAAGCCCACATGAACCCCGACGGCAGTCCGAACAAATTCCCCACGCCAGGGACAGCCTTTGCACGCGATGGCCACATCGGACTCCAGGACCACGGCAAACCGGTATGGTACCGGAATATTAGAGTCAAAAGACTTTGAGGAGTGCCGAATGGCGAGTGCCGAATGACGAGTTTTTTGATTGAGCCGGGCAATATCCCAACCACCCAATACTCGCCATTCGGCATTCGCCATTCGGCATTCGGCACTCGCCATTCGGCATTCGGCATTCTAAATACTATAAGAGGAGAACCCGCCATCGATCGGAATAACGGTGCCGGTTACAAATCTTGAAGCATCGGATAGCAAGTACACAACTGTACCGATCAGTTCCTCGGGTTCGCCGTAGCGTTCCATGGGTGTATGGGCGAGGACTTTCTTCGCGCGTGGGGTGTATGCGCCGGTTTCCTGATTGATATGCAGGAAGCGAAGTTGTTCAGTCATGAAGAAGCCGGGGGCGAGCGCATTCACGCGCACGCCGGTGCGGGAAAAATGTACAGACAGCCATTTTGTAAAATTTGCCACAGCAGCCTTGGCAGCAGAATAGGCTGATACTTTGGTCAAAGGCGTTAAGGCACTCATCGACGAAATATTGATGATCGAACCCGATTGTCGCTCTGCCATGCCCCGTGCAAAGACCTTCGTCGGTAAAAAAGTACCCAGGAAGTTCAGGCCAAATACAAACTGAAATCCTTCATACTCCAGGTCAAAAAAACTGGTCAGATTGGGGTTTTCGATATCGCCTTCAGAGAAGAATTCGTTTGTCGTTGTACTCCTTGGGTCGTTGCCCCCTGCCCCGTTAATCAGATAGTCAGGGGCTCGCCACAGGGTTTTAACTTCGTCGTAGCAAGCCTTCAGTTGCTTTTCATCCAGGACATTGCAAGCAAAAGCTTTGGCCGTCCCGCCGGCCTGATGAATGGCCTCAACTGTACCTGCTGCTTTCTCTTCGTGCAAATCCAGCACAGCAACCTTAACACCAGCATTTCCCAGGGCCTTTGACAACGTACCACAAAGCGCACCGCCGGCGCCGGTAACAACGGCCACACCTCCAGAAATATCAAACTGTTTTAAGATGGGATTTTCCATAAGGACTATGACTGCTCAGGAATAAATTGGCGGAGGTAGGTATAGCTTTGTCTCAAGGCTTGTTTTCGCAACTCAAGCGATCCTTCGTACGCACGATCTTCTACTTCTACACAAACCGCACCGTTGAAACCAGTATCAGTAAGAGCAGAAAAGAATTTACCCCAGTTCACATCCCCCATCCCCGGTAATTTAGGGGTATGGTAGTCATTGGGATGAGCCAGCGTACCCACCTCATCGAGTCGATCCTGATCCAGTCTTGCATCTTTTGCATGGACGTGATACAGCTTGTGCGCAAATTCCCCCATCGGCTTCAGGTAGTCCATATGCTGCCAGATAAAGTGCGACGGATCGAAATTTAGTCCAAAATGATCCGTTGGAAAATCTTCATACATGCGTCGCCAGATTGCCGGCGTAGTCGCCAGATTCTTTCCGCCGGGCCATTCGTCTTTTGTGAAAGACATAGGACAATTCTCGATCCCAATCCGAACATCCCGTTTCTCAGCAAACTTGATGATCGGCCGCCAGACTTTCTTAAAACGCGCCCAGTTATCGTCGACGCTTTTTGTCCAGTCGCGACCGACAAAAGTATTCACATTTTTCAACCCGAGCTTCTGCGCTGCCTGTATCAACAATTTGATATGATCCTGATACACTTTGGCTTCTTTTTCATCAGGCGTCAAAGGATTCGGATAATAGCCAAGTGCACTAATTTCCACGCCTGTTTTTTCTACTATATCATGCACAGCCTGTACTTCCTTTTTCCCAAAAGCAGAGACATCGACATGTGTTATGCCGGCATACCTTCGGCTCGCTTTTCCTTTAGGCCAGCACATAACCTCAACACAGTCATACCCGATGTCTGCGGCTAAAGCAAGGACTTCTTCTAATGACAATTCAGGCAGGATCGCACTTACAAAACCTAGTTTCATGATATAGCTTTCGTTTTAAGTTATCAGTTATCAGTTATCAGTAGTCAGTGATCAGTTTTCAGTAATTCATCCTCAGTCTGATCACTGAAAGTGACTACTGATACCTATGAAATCAAACCGACACCCATCTTTCTTCGCGATGGCTTTGCAGAATGGCATCACAAAGCTGGATCTCTTTATGGCCTTCTGCAAATGTTGGATACAGCGCATCTTCAGCAGGAATGCCTTCAGCAATGGCTGTATAAAAGGCGCGAAAGCACTGCTTGAAAGTATCTGGATATCCTTCATGATGGCCGCCGGGGTAATTCGCAAAGGGCCACGCCAAATCAGACAATAAGGAAGGATCTTTCTCTAGCACCTCATTGGGTTTATTGCGATGGCCAATCCATAAAGAATTGGGGGAATCGCCATTCCAACTCAATGCGCCTTTGGATCCACTGATCTCGTATTGCATACAGTTTTTGCGGCCGGCGGTTACCTGAGACACCCAAAGCACGGCGCGTTGCCCGCCACTAAAACGCAGCAACACCGTCCCTGCATCATCCGTTGTCACGTCAATATCTTCCATCTCCATCTCCGCTGGTTTCTTGCCAGAAAAGGTCGCAACCTCTCCAATGGGGCGTTTTCTGACAGGATGAACCGTTTTCAAATCGGCAAACACCGCCTCTATTTCAAGACCAGTCATAGAGGTGACCAAGTCCATCCAGTGGGTACCAATGTCTGATACCGCCCGCAGTTCGCCCCCTTGATCAGCAAGCACTCGCCAGTTGTAATCTGTGTCGTACAACAGCCAGTCTTGTACGTAACTACCTTTGATGGCAAGCACATCACCAATGGACCCGCTTTGGATGCGGGCGCGGGCCTCCAGATTAAGCGGGTAAAAACGGAGGTTGTAACACACGCCGGCTGCCAATCCCGACTTGGCAGCAAGCTCGACCAGTTCAGCCGACTCTTCCGCGTTCATCGCCAACGGCTTTTCACACATCACATGTTTGCCGGCAGCCAATGCGCGCTTGGACATGTCGTAGTGTAAAACATTCGGTACGGCCAAGTGCACAACATCCACCCGGTCATCTGCAAGCACCTCGTCAAAAGAGGCATAGGCCTTTTCAAGACCCATCTGATTTCGCGCAGATTCAGATTTTGCAGGAGAACTCCCCATCACTCCATGAACAGGGATACCTAGCCGAATAAGTCCTTCAACATGTACTGGGCCGATAAACCCGGTACCCACTACTGCTGCGCCAAGATTGTGTATTTTCATTCCAATTTTCCTATGCGTGATACGGGGTTGAAATTAGCGGCAACCAGACGCTTTATCAAGTCGCAATTAACTTTCTTTTTCTATGTATTTTGATTTGACATTGGCCCACAGTTCGTCGTGATCAAAAGCGAGCTGCATCGCATCAATTTCTTCTTTAGACGCCCACACAAAAGCAGAAACTTCCTCGCCAACCTGCGCCTGCACATTTTCAGATGTAGCAAAGTATGCGATGTCAAAGATGTGATCACGGGGATCGCGTTTGGGATGAGAACGCACGTCAATGAGTTGCAGGTCTTTTCTGTCTAGAAGAACGCCGGCTTCCTCACGCAATTCTCTGATTGCGGCATCTTCAATTTCTTCCTTGCCCACCTCCAGAAAACCACCAGGAAAAGCATAGTGTGCAAAGAATGGATGCGTTGACCTTTTAATTAAAAGGAAAGCATCCCGGGCTGTATCATAAACAACAACCGTGGCGGCTACACTCGGATGGGGGAATTCATATGCGTAGTAGCTTTTCCCATTCCTGGCTTTTGCCATAAAGACATTTCCGCCGGCAGCATCGGGATATGGCGGGCGTATTTCTGCCGAAGCACCAAATTCTTCCCTAAACTCTTTTTCCTTTTTCTCAGACATATGAAACGGCTCTAATTACGGATTAACTGAGAAGGGTTATTTTGATTGTAGATACTCCGTATCATATTTCGAATATCGTTCTATTTTTTATAGCATGCTTCCTCAACATATTCATTTTGATCTCTATAGTCTGAAAATGTTGTATAGGGGATGTATACCTGACGCGGTTTGGGTTATCATCGAGCAGTCTGAAAACCCAAAAAACGCCACTACACTAGGGCGTGTTGACATTTAGCAAGGAAAGAAATGGTTTTGATCAAATTTGTGTATTTCAAGGTATTTTTTGAGTCGCGATGCAGCGCATCTCGCGAGAAAAATAACGCAGAAAGACGCGAATTTGACGAAAACAGACTTTTCAGGCTGAATGTCAACACGCCTTAGCAAGATAATACGTAAAAGATTTACCTTATCGGCGACATGCATGAACAATCTATTATACCGAAGCCATTGGATCGCATAACGCATCCAATATGTCTGATTGTATGTTATTTCGGTAAGCGGCCACTGGAACTCCAATTCTTCCTGGCCTCCTGCGCATCCAATCCCACGATAAATTTCCTCATCTTTTCCGACTGTATTTCTCCGGATGAAGCGCCGGCGAATGTAACGGTTATCCCCTCAACACTGAAGGACATTGAAGAGCTGGCAACACAGAAATTAGGCCTCGACATTGCATTAAATGAACCTTACAAATTATGCGATTTTAAGCCGGCCTACGGAGAGATTTTTTCCGAATTCCTTCAAGGGTATTCGTTTTGGGGCATGACGGATCTGGATGTCATTTTCGGCAATATTCGGTCGTTCATTTCTGATGCCCTGCTTACGAATTACGACGTGATCAATGCCCATGACAAGTACATCGTCGGACATTTTTCTTTGTACAGAAATACGCCGAAGTTCACCTCCCTCTTTCGTAAAAGCAGAGACTACAAAAACGTATTTCAACACCCAAAAACAGTATCCTTTACCGAATGCGGTAAAGAGTGGAAATCGTTTTCCAGGCGACAAACCCAGCCGGAATCCGAATCAAAACTGGACAGCATGACCCACGTTATTAATCGACTTTCAAGTGCTGGTGCTGTGCGAAAACATTTTCAGCTACTTGTTAGAGAAAAGCCTCAGTTACATAAAACAAACTGGCTACTCCAATGGGACAATGGCCGGCTCATAGATATCAATGAAATGTGTGAAATCATGTATTTCCACTTTCATCTGTTTAAAGATTCCACCACATTCAAGACACCTGACTGGTCCAGTACTCCCGCAACATTCTACATGAACTCCCACGGTTTTTTTGAATGATGAAGTCTTGATCAGGTCGTTGATACATCATCCCATCCTTACACGATGTATCCGCCCCACTTTAAGAAGTTAAACACATGAAGCATCGTTATTTAATGCAGGCATCACTATTCGCATGCCTGGTCCTCATTACCGCCTGTACACAAATAAAGCCTGATGCCCCCGCGCCAACGCAAGAAAATACAGATCCTATTCATCAGTATCTGAATAAAGAGCAGCAACGCGCCCAGTGGCATCAATATGAACGAGGCTCCAATTTTTCCAACTTTGACACCCAATACAGACTCAAAGCATTCCAACAAATACAAGCCGATTCAGCTTCAAGAATTATCACCAGAGAATGGAAAAGCCTGGGCCCTCATGACATCAGTGGGAGAATTATCTCTGCAGCCATTCATCCTACGGATGAAAATCAGATATGGGCTGGTTCAGCAAGTGGAGGGCTATGGAAAACGGATAATGGGGGCGGCCACTGGTATAATTTGACAGACAACTTGCCATCGATGGCTGTCAGTACCGTCGCTGTTCATCCTGAAAATAGAGATTCGCTGTTCATTGGCACGTCAACAGCTGTTGGCCTGGTTGCCGGCCTCGGCATCAACAAAACAACTGCGATGGGAGCCGGTGTTTTTCTTTCAACCAATGGAGGCCGTACGTGGCGAGAGGCCGGAGGCTCGTCGTCAAACAGACCGGTAGATAATGAAGACAACCTCGTGAACAGTAATTCGCTTATGTGGAATATACATGCTCCTGATTCCGTCTTACTTGGCAGCAACTATGGACTCTGGATTTATAAACTCAGCGATGACTCATGGCACGATGCTTTTGAAACAGCTGAACAGTACAGAGCAGATAACATTGTAAAAGTTATTATCAACAAGAATGAAAAAGGCGTAATTACTGTAGCATCGATGACATCCGGCGTATTGCGCTCGGAAGATCACGGCAAAACCTGGACTACAAAAAACAGCGGTTTGCCGGACTTCGCGCGCTTCAAATTAAAAACGCTGACGCAATCAGCCGGCCATCCAAATATTTTTTATGCCGACATCATTAATAATCATCAATCACATATTTACAAATCGTTCGATAGTGGTGACAGTTGGATAAAAGTCAGCCAAACACCCCAGTTTGTCCAAATCCTCGAGGTATCGCCTTTTGAGCCTGATCTTGTTTTTGCAGGCGGTGTTAATCTGTTCAGATCTACCAATGGAGCAAGAACAAATGCAGGCGCCACCTGGCAAAACGTAGATCAGGCTCAGGGATGTTTTGAAATTGTACATGTAGATCAGCATGGTATCATTTTCTCTCCTGAAAACCCGGAGTTAATCTATGCACTCACCGATGGCGGCATCTACAGATCCATGGATCTTGGACGGTGCTGGACCGCCATAAACACAAACCTGACGACGCTGCAAGTTTATAGCATTGCCTCTTCTCCTCACGACACGGTAACGCTTTCAATAGGTGCACAGGATCAAGGTACATTGCTCACATCAGACCAGGGCAAAATATGGACAAAGCGTATTACAGGAGACGGCGGGATCCCTATTTTTGACCCGCAATCTGCAGACATCATGTATGCCACTGCGCAATTTGGTAATCATTGGAAACTGGTTAAAGGAAAAGAGCCACAGAGAATTCGAAATGGTATTAACAAAGGGAGACAAGGAAATAGCTCAACCTCCCTCTGGATCGCACCATTTGCGATGGACGCAGACTCGTCCAGCATTCTATTTACTGCAACACTTGACAGTATTTACAGATCTGTGAATGGTGGAGATGAATGGGAAGCCGTAAGCCCTGCGGACACGGTTAATATGATTACAACCGATATACAAGACCCTGCGATCGTATACGCCTACGCCAAAGGAGACAGCAGCCTTCATCGTTCTATAGATCGAGGAAGTACATGGAGCAAGGTGAAATGTAATCCCTGTATCAAGGGGAATGATGTTTTTGATCTAGAGGCTGATCCTGATTCATCAGGTGTACTTTATGCTGCCAGAACAAGTACATCGGATCAATTGTGGCGATCCAGGGACGCCGGCAATTCGTGGACAAATATTACTACAGATACTTTCAATGAGTTAAAAATTCCTGTTCAAGGCATAACAGTCACTCCACAGGCGGGGCCCGGCACCAAACAAATCTATGTTGGCACAGACATTGGCGTTTTCTTAAAACAAGAGTCGATGAAAGACTGGGTCTATATGGGAGGTAAACTCCCGCCGGCCATTGTAACAGAGATACATTACCACGAAATCGACAACACCATTCGCGTTGCTACGTTTGGACGCGGTGTTTGGAGTATGAAAGCACTTCCGAGCATGATATCGCTGATGCCTCCAAGGAACTGAC
The DNA here is from genome assembly GCA_045106435.1 of Rhodothermales bacterium. Taxonomy (GTDB): domain Bacteria; phylum Bacteroidota; class Rhodothermia; order Rhodothermales; family JAHQVL01; genus JBCCIM01. The sequence continues at coordinate 2,818 of JBGCEN010000322.1, read as the reverse complement.
GATGGTTCAAGACGACCCATAAACGCTGATTCAAAATGCGTCTAAAAACAGCAATAGTCACAACCCTGATAGATGCTGATGCCACGTTGGCATCCTTTATCCAATATCATTTGCATATTGGGTTTGATCATCTGTTTTTGTTTTTCGATGACCCGAATGCGGTCTTGCCCGGTTTTGTAAAAGACAACCCAAAGATCTCTTCTTTTCAAAGAAATGAAGCGCTGGAGAATGCGTGGGAAACCACAACAAGCTATCTCACGCCTCAAATATCGCGCAGTATCAATTCAGAGGCCATGTCTCGGCAATCGTTAAACGCAGAACTTGCACTCCGCGAGGCGTTCCATATGGAAATTGACTGGCTGCTGCATATCGATATTGATGAACTGTTCTATCCAGCGCGAACAACTGTACATAAGCATTTCAACATGTTACAAGACCGGGATATACATTGCATCCTTTATCCCAACATGGAGGGCATTCCGGAAAAAAAAGAGGTCTCTGATTTTTTCACGGAGGTAACCTTATTCAAGGTGAATCCTGAAATCAATCCGAATAAATCGCTGATCAATGACCATAAAACGCTCCTGAACAATATCCCACAAATCCCGCCAAGCTTTTTCCACTATTACTCATCTCACAAGTCAGCAGTCAGAGTCTTTCCGAACACAATGCCCAAAGGGGTTCATAACTTTTCTACTCCCAAAGGAGGTACACGAAAGAAATTTATAGATGGCCCGATGATTTTACATTTCCCTTGCTGTGGTATTGCGCACTTTAAGCAGAAATACAAAACACTTGGGGCGTTTGGAAACCAATGGTTTGGCAACGGCAGCAACTTTCACATCAAATTAGACGCCCATTTGAACGGTAGAGACATTGTAGGTACCAAGAATGACGCGCTTATGGAATCTTACTACCTCAATACTTTTGTGCTGTCTGATCAGGTAAGCAAAAGCGCACTGCTACATGCCGGCCTCTGCCGGCGGATACAAAACCCGGCAAAAATGCTACACAGCCTTCAAAAAGAAGTGCAGCATGAGGATGTATTTACAGATGGATGAACACCAACTGGATGAACACCAACAAGCCATACTGGATACGTTTTATGATTCTCCAGCATACTTTGTAAGAGGGCTGGAAGAAGATCGTAAGATGCTGGTACTTCAACGGATGAGCCGGCAAACCTATCAAAGCTCTTCCTTTCTCAATGAAAAACTAGCGGCGGCTGACGACCTGTACCATTTGTTGCCGCTGGACCAGACCCTTGCTCATTTCAGGCAATCTGCTCCTCAGCCCAAACCGATCCACTTTATCTTTCATTTTGCATTTTGCGGCTCTACACTTTTGAGCAGATGCATGGATTATCCGAATCATACCATGGTTTATAAAGAACCGGATCTATTACATCAAATTGGGTATTACCTGCGCTTCCCCAATGTGTATTCTTTGCCGGCAAAAGAACTTCTCTCATTTGGTTTATCCAGTGTGCAACGTACTTTTCATTCCATTGAAATCCCCATCGTCAAACTCACAGATTCTTGCTCCAACCTGCCGGCCCTTTGCCTCGATGTTCATGCACAAGCTCGTGCAATTGTGGTATATAATTCATTGGAGACGTTTTTACTTGCAACCCTAAAATCCAGGAAACGACGCCAGTATACGCGAGGCATGTATATCAGAGCCAGAGACGACATGGCTTCCGCAGGTATCTCTCTTGATGTTTCAAAAAATATGCTTTCTGATGCCCAGATGAGCGGATACGTATGGCTCAGTTTAATGTATCGATATACAGATTGGCTATCTCGATACGGAAGCCGATTCCGATCTTTGAAAATGGACAGTCTGCTTGCAGCACCTCTGCAGACAATGCAAGCAGCATCCAGCTTTATGAACCTCAAGATTCCCCCATCTTTACTTGAAAAATCACTTGAACAGGGCGTTCTCACCAAACATGCGAAAGCACAACATCTTCAATTTGACGGCACAACATATCAATCGCAGAAGGCCATGCTGATGGCATCATTAGCGACTGAGATAGAGGCAGGTCAGGAATGGGTCCGACAACTTAAGACCCAATTCCCGATAGCTGAGACCTTGCCGGCCCCGCTTCTTCCAGCATCAACCCTTTAAAAAAGTGTTTTGGAGCAGCATTTAAATCCAATCAACTGGCGGTGTATCCAGCATCCATATTACTGCGATGTATTTTACACCTTTCAAGATTTCATTTGCACGATGCAAATAATCCGATGGAAATATCACGGCCTTGCCGGCTTCTGGTTGTACCGTATAATCTGAATCCGGGAAGTACGTCCCTCCCCCATCAAAATCATCGTTCAGGTAACAGACAACTGTATAATATCTTTCATTAAAACTGGAGCCGTTATCCCGATGCACGGCAAAAAAGTCGCCGGCGGTATATCGAACCAGCTGGACGGATGTATGACGCAGAATATCATGATTCCATCTCTGGTAAATAATCGGGCGAACAATCGACCTGATTCGTGCATCGATTAATTCTGCGTGAGGGGAAGAGGAAGGCAGCGCGGCAGCCATGGCCGACCGTACGGCTTTAGACTCTTTGCTTATACGCTTCCTGGTGCTAATTTTTGCCGGATTCCAGTCGGTATTGGCCTTTAAATCGCCTAATATTTCGCCCGCCTCGTTTGTATTTAGCAGCGGCAATGTTATTACGCCAGGCTGAGGTTCTCTGTATCGCATATTGAAAAGTAATCAGTTCCTTTGAATAGCGGCCTTACCAAAGACCTGTCAATAATCTGGGTTCAAAACTGGATATGTACCACCATGCCGGGAAGCACTA
>JBGCEN010000321.1:0-6173 GCA_045106435.1 Rhodothermales bacterium | reverse complement strand
CATCGAGGGATTCTTGCAATTACAATGGCGTGAAGGTGCCCTGGCTGGTGCTACCCCTGAAGATGCGTTTTATGTTCGCGTTGGATTAAACGAAACGATGACCTCTGTGGATATACTAGAGGGGCGCATGAATATCGAGATTGGCATGGCGGTCGTGCGGCCGGCCGAGTTCATTATTCTGAAACTCTCACAAAAGATGCAAACTGCGTAGCTCTTCAATCACGAAACCTGCACGAGTGGGTCAATTGATTTAAGAAACCCGGAAACTGTGTTAGTAAATTTTTTTGCGCGGGGATATCCCGCCCACGTTTTAGTCGATTTATTTATGTCAGGGACAGGGGCTGTGAATTACCATGCCCTGAATGGATGAAGTCGAGCTAGAAAGTAAGAGGGCTCAGAGAGTTCTTGAACATTCATTTACCTGTTTCTTAACCAAACGACTCACTAGCCGGCTTTCTTTTCTATCCACAGCCGATGCTGGTTAAGCGCGGTTTTAATTTTAGACGTATCCGTCTGCCCCGGAAATCCTTCCACGGAATATTGATCCGCAAGATTATGCGAGTCCGCTGATGTCTTATCTTTGAGTTCAACTGCCGCTTCACGGTATGCATCGCGAAAAGGAACGCCGTCCAGTACTTTTTTAAGGGCATGACTTGTGGCAAAAAGCTCTTTCGAGGTAGCCTTTTTCATGGCGTCAATGGAGAACGATAATTCAGGAATAACCTGGAGCATGGCCTGAACAAGATCCTGGGCAAGCAGCAAGCTTTTCATAATCGCTTCCTTTGTGAGTTGAAGGTCGCGGTGATAACCAGAAGGCAGGTTTGCCGGCAGGGTAAGCAATAACTGCATTTCTGCAATGAGCCGGTGATAATTTGCCCGAACCAATTCCAGAACATCCGGATTCTTTTTTTGCGGCATGATACTGCTGCCTGTACACATGGCATCGGGTAACGTGACAAACCCAAATTCAGCTGTGTTGAATAGGATGAGGTCGCTTGCCATGCGGTTGAATGTCGCGCCAACCTGAACCAGCGCATGTGAGGCGTGCAGTTCTAATTTACCCCTGGAGAGCTGTACCGTGGTTACATTTGTTTGGACTCGCTCGAAATGAAGCAGGTCAGCAACCGATTTTCGTGGAAGCTTGAGGAAGGGGACGCCATAGCCGGCTGCACTTCCAAGCGGTGAGGTGTTGATTTGCATGTGAGCATGCTGGAGTGCTTCTATATCAGACAACAGCAACTCTGCGTACCCGAGTGCCCAGAGACCAGGTGTAGAGGGCATGGCACGCTGATAATGCGTGTAACCAGGCATCACATCATGCGCGTATTTCTCACCAATCGTACAGCAAGCTTCGGTAATGGCAATAAGTTGCTGTGTGAGATAGAGCAGCTGATCTCTCATAAAGAGCCGGAGCGCCGTCAAAACCTGATCGTTTCTTGATCTGCCTGTATGGATCTTCTTACCGATGTCCCCCAGTTTACTGGTTAAGAATTCTTCTATGACCGTATGGCAATCTTCATCCTCCTGCTTGACGCGTACTTCGCCTTTTCTCGTCATTTCGGCGAGCTCTTCCATGACTTGCTGGATCTGCTGTAGTTCAGATGCTGATAAAACACCTATCTGAACGAGCCCTTCCGCGTGTGCCAATGTCCCGGTCATATCATAGGGCAACAGCAGCGTATCCCACTTATAGTCGTCGCCTACCGTAAACCGTGTGACCCATTTAGCTACGTCTATATCTTTCTTCCAAAGCATGTGATTATTTATATGTTCGAGAAATACTCGACGATGATTCTTTTGTATACGACGACGCCATTTAGCAGCTCGTCAATTTCTATATGCTCATGTGGTGTATGCGAACGCTGGCTTGGGCCCGGGCCAATTTTTACAGTAGGCACATCTGTCAGATGGATCCAGTCTGAAGTAGTTGGAGAGCCAAATGGTTTTTTATCTGGCAATGCTTTGAGGCATGCCTGAACAATCAGGCTGTCGTCCTTCGTTGCAGCCGGCACAATGCGTTTGCTGTGTACTTCCACTTCTGATTCCAGATACTCACTCATCAACGCTATGATTTCTTCGTGACTATAAGCCGGCGTAGAGCGAATGTCTAGATAAAAAGTGCAAAGATCTGGTATCATATTCCTGGTTTTGCCGCCAGAAATTGTAGTAGCAGCCAGGGTAGGCTTCCCTAGATAAGGATCTGTTTTTTCGAAAGAGAAGTGCTCCAGCTTCAATAAATCACGGGCTGCCGCATAAATCGCGTTTTCTCCCAGATGCGCACGTGCTGCATGCGCACTTGTACCTCGGGCGTTAACTTTTAAAATGAGCAGCCCTTTTTGTGCAATGCAGGGTGCAAGTTCTGTGGGTTCACCTACAAGCGCAGCACTCAACGTAGGGAGATGCGCACGTAAGGTTTGTAATCCATTGTAGTCGCCTCCAACTTCTTCGCATGTTGTAAGCGCAACGATGAGCTTTCCCTGGGCGGGTTGCCAGCCTTCTTCAGACAACTCAACAAGTGCGCGAAGCATGGCCGTTCCGCTTGCCTTTGCATCCACAGTGCCACGTCCCCAAATACACCCATCTTTTTCTGTAGCGTCGAAAGGGGGATAGGGATGAGATTCCGAAGGGGGTACTACGTCTAGGTGAGAGTTTAGCAACAAACAGTTTTCGCCACTTCCTAAAGCCACATAGACATTGTTATCTACTCGTTGAGCCGCCAATGATTGCCGGCCTATGTAGGACGCAACATAATCAGCAATGTCTTTTTCTTCATGACTCAGGCTCGGAAAACGAACAAGGTCTTTGAACAAGCTGAGGGTTTTGTTTTGATTGGTCAAGGGGATTCCAGTTTGAATTACGCAGTCTTTGTTTTCATGGATTATGACTTTACAATAGAAGTGCCTTTCGCTTTGGCATAAATATCATCAGGCGCAAGGATGTGTACATCGGAAATGCCGGCGTCTCTGGCTTCAAAAGCCATTTTAAGTTTGACCAACATGCCATCACGAATCCATCCAGTATGGGCTCCTTCATCAAATAACGTTTTATCCATCTCTGCAATTCTGCTGTCCGGATTATCCGCTTCTTTCCGTACACCACCAGAATCTGTCACCAACAGCAGACTGCCGGCATGTAACGCTACGGCAATGGCATGCGCCACCGTATCTGCATTCACATTGTAGGTTTGGCCAGGGCAGGTTTGATCAGATGCATCAATGCCCAACGGCGCAACAATAGGCACCAGCTGGTTTGAGATCAACATGTTGAGTAAGTCTGGATTAATCTGTTTTACATCTCCAACCCAGCCAAAGTCAATCATTTCACCTTCGATCTCCCATGGGGGGCGCTTATGAACCTGTAGTGTCCCACCATCGATACCCGTGAGGCCTACGGCGTTTATACCATGGCGTATGGCGCGGGCAACAAGATTGGTGTTGAGTTCACCACAAATAGTCCAGTGCAGGATAGACAGGTCAAGATCTGACGTCACACGCCGGCCTTGTACAATGGTTGGCTCATGCCCAAGGCGCCTTGCCATTGCTGTAGATTGCGGTCCACCGCCGTGCACCAGGACTACCGGACCTTGGGATGCCAATTGTTTGAGTGCCGGCCAAAAGTCAGCAAGTGTCGCTTCATCTCTAAGCAAAGCACCCCCAATTTTAATGACGGTTGGCCTCGAAGTATGATACATGTTCGAATGGGATAAGAGTAAACTCGAAAAGGTTTGAAAACCTTGGAAATTGAAAATTCTTTGTTGGATATTGGAAATTCTCGTTATTGTCATAAAAGACAATAACGAGCTAGGGTACCAGTCCCCATACATGCTCAAGAATAGCCTTTTGGGCATGTAGTCGATACTCCGCTTGCAACAGGTGAATTGCCTGCTTACTATCGATCACAGCATCGTCAACGACTACATTTCTGCGTACGGGCAGGCAATGCATAAACACGCCCTTGTTGGTTTGCTTCATCAGTTCTGAGGTTATGCGCCACTGCTTATTGCTCATGCGCAAAGCTTCTTCTGCATCTTTGCCTTGATAAACAGCCGGCCCGCTCCATGCTTTGGCATAGATCACCTCTGCATCTTGGGCAGCGGCATTCAGGTCGTCAGTATGCGTAAATGAAGTACCCTGTTCATTGGTATACTGTGTTGCCAAATCCAGCACGCCCTGATCCAGTTTGTATGCTTCTGGACAGGCAAGGGTAACATCCATGCCAGATCTGGCCGCCATCAATAACGCTGAATTGGGTACAGCCATTGGCAGAGCCCGTGGATGGTGGCACCACGCCAGCACAAACTTCTTCCCCTTAACATCTCCATTAAAGTGAGTTGATAACGCTGCCGCATCACTTAAAGCCTGGCAAGGGTGGTAAAATGCAGACTCAAGGTTCACCACGGGTACTGTCGCTGCATCAACAAATTTGTTAAACAGCACTTCGTCTCGATCCGCATTGTAGTCTGTAAGAGAAGCAAACATGCGCACCCCCAGGGCATCGTAATAGTTCGACAAGACTCCGACAGCTTCTCTGATGTGCTCTGCCTCATTGCCATCCATTACAGCGCCATCATCCCATGAGAACCCCCACGTCCCTTGTCCAATATTGAGTGTTGTGGAATGTGCACCAAGTTGGGCAGCAGCTAACTCCATGGAAGTTCGCGTGCGTAGCGACGAGTTGAAAAACAGCAAACCGATACTCTTGCCGGCGGCGCGTTTGGACCATTTCTCTTTGGCGTTTCTGTGCCAAAGCGCACGTTCAATCAGTGAATTCCAGGTTTGATCAGTGTGCAGGTGCCAGTCGATCAGATTGTCGAGCATAGGGGAGCCGGGCATTATTTAGGGGGGCGGCTTTGTCTTTTAGACAAAACCTTGAATTTTGAATATCGAACAAGGAATTTTGAACATCGAAGGATTTAGAATAAAACACTTCATCATGGGATATTCCTTGTTGGGTGTTCGATATTCGACGCTTTTCGGTGTTGGGTTTTAAGTTGCAACAGTTTCCATGACGGTTTCTTTCATAACGGAAACGAATGTATCTACTTCGGATTCTGTTGAGTTGATGGGGGGCATTATGCGCATCACATTTGGATGCATTGAACCACCTACAATAACCCCTTTTTCCCGCAGCGCTTTGATCACCGGGGCAACAGGCGTGTGCAACTCAACGCCAATCAGGCAGCCGCGTCCGCGGACTTCTTTGACTGCATCAGATAACCCCGCTGATATTCTTGCGTGGATTGCCTGGGCATTGTTCATCAACGACTCAGTCTCTATGGTTTCCAGGGTGGCGTTGAGTGCTGCCATGGCAATCATGCCGCCGCCAAAAGTAGAGCCCTGGTCGCCGGGTTTGACGGTTTTAGCAATTTCGTCGCTGGCAAATGTAGCGCCTACCGGGAGTCCGGAAGCAAGGCTTTTAGCCATGGTGATCAAGTCGGGCTGGATGCCATATTGCTCAGAAATAGAAAACGTACCCGTCCTGCCCACGCCCGTTTGCACTTCGTCAAAGATAAGGGCGACGTGGTGCGCATCACATAAGGCGCGAAGCTGCACATAATAGCTTGTTGGTGCTTCGATGATGCCGGCCATGCTCTGAATCGGCTCGATAATAACGGCCCCAACATCTTCATTGGATTCAAGTACTGTTTTTAATTCATCGATATCCCCAAAAGACACAAAGTGGGTTGTTGGCATGATGCCCAGGTAAGGGGCCCTGTACTTGTCGATGCCCGTAGATGCAAGGCTGCCCAGCGTGCGGCCGTGAAAGCCGGCTTTCATGGCTACTACGTCGTTTTTTCCTGTAAACGTACGGGCCATTTTTAAGGCTGTCTCGTTTGCCTCTGTGCCAGAGTTACAGAAATAAACGTGGCGCAATCCTTCGGGTGCAAGCGACGTGATGCGCTTTGCTGCTTTTGCGCGGATCGGGCTGTAAACAACGTTGGAGTAAAAAATAAGCGTATCAGCTTGTTCTTGAATCGCTTTTATTACACGCTGGGGCGAGTGGCCGAGGAGTGTTACACAATGTCCACCATAGAAATCCAGGTATTGATTGCCATCGGTATCCGTTACATATCGGCCGGCTCCTTTTTCGAGCGCGATAGGTAGTTTGTTATACGTTGGCAGCTGATGATCGTCTTCAGTTTTTATAATTTGTTGTGTATCCATTGTTGATCT
>JBGCEN010000320.1:0-19371 GCA_045106435.1 Rhodothermales bacterium | reverse complement strand
TGGCGGCCTCACCTTCATCATGACAGATAAAACAATTTGTTTGAAATGGATTAAACGTAAAAGATTTGATATTCATATCTGCGCTGAATTATTAGGCTTCAGTAATCAGTAATCAGTCAATGTCATTAAGTTAAGGATTTTCACAACCTGATCACTTGCGCCTTGACCTCGAAAATAGCCTAAAAACGGCGATCTTTGATTCAGCGCAAGACTCTATTTCCCTTAACTTAATGACATTGAGTGGTTAGTGGTTAGTGGTTTAAAGATACGGGTAATCTTTTAAGTGAAAAGAAAATGGCCAAGATTGCGTTAATAAAAGAATAAATCCATATTTCCAATCCAACCATCTTTACCGGTTCACAGAGACTAAACTAACCACTAAAAACTAAAGACTAACCACTTTTTCCCCCTAACGACTCAAGAAAGCGTTTCCAGGCACCCGAATTGTCATGGCCAGCATGAAGCTCATCACAACAAATAAGGCCAGTAATCCGGTAAAGTACAGCCAGCCGGCGGAGATATACAGGAGTCCGGGTACATAGGAGCCGGCAGATCCGCCGGCATAATAAATAGAGATATACAGGCTATTTACGTTGCCCGCCTGTTTGCCGGCGTATCCGTTAAGCATGGTCGCAATACTCGTATGCTGAAGGAAAAAGCCACTTGTGGCCAGCATCACAGCAAAAAAGATCGCCCCTGTCGAGGGAATACACCCTATTGCTAATCCCACCAACACAAAGCCCATTCCTACCCAGGCGGCCTTGAAGGTCCCTCCTACCAAATCTGCAATGCGTGGTGCGTTGATGCTCACAAAGAAACCGGCTATAAACCCCAGATAAAAAAGGGAGATCGTCGATTCTCCAATGGTTGCATCTAACTCTTCCAATCGAAACGGGACAAAATTCAATATGCCCGTCATAACAAAAAAGGCGCACATGATGACCAGGTACATGCGGTGGATGTAGGGGTCTTGCAGCACACGCAAGAACTGACTTATTTCGAATGGCTTGGGTTTACCCTTTTCTGCATCGGATTGTGTTTCCTGTAATTTGAGCGACAAAATAAAACAAAGCACCAACGCGATACCAAGTACGACAAAGAAGAAACGCCAATCTGCATATTGGGACACGAACCCGGCGATAATGCGTCCCATGAGCCCGCCCATCACGGAAGCCCCCACATAATAGCCCATCACTTGCCTCAAGCTTCCAGGGGCGCCGGCGATATAGGTCATTGTCGTTGCCAGGAGCGCTGAAACCATCCCCCCCTGAACAAATCGCACGACCTTCATCCATCCAATACTTGTTGTCGCTGCAAATGCCAGTGTTGAACATGCGAGCCCAAAAAGACACCAGGCATACATTTGTTTGGGGCTATACCGCTGAAGAAAGTACCCTGTAAACAAGGGCCCAATACTCATAGACAGCAAGCTCCACGAAATGATCGAAGCAGATGCAGCTTCTGAAACAGAGAAGGTTTTGGCGAAGAAAGGAAGGAGCGGCTGTGGACTGTATAATGCCGCCAAGGCAAGAAATGTGCTTAATAAAATGGTGATCAGATCACGCAGCGGCATGAAGTCTTCAGTTCGTCTGGTTTTAAGCCGCGTTATTTTAAATTGTCAGGCAGCAATACTCGCCAGCAATATAATGGCTAATTCGGTGGGATCACAGATAAGCTTTCGTGTAGTATCAGGGGATTCGTTTCGAGTTCAATACTTCAATCAACTTCACAAGAAAGAGTATTGCCTTTTTGAGCTAACAGCAGCCTTTTTAATTTATTGCAAATCAGCTCTTAGGCTAAGTTACAATATCTAAAAAAGGTCATTCACAACAACGGATTCTATGAGGCAGAATAGATTCCTCAGCTTGACTGGGGATCCATAAAAATCTCAACAGGACACTGGATCCCCAGTCAAGCTGAGGAACCTCCCATTTTTTTTGTATTGTGCCGACATTAAAACTACCAGAAGTATCAAGACCGGCATCCAAGAGTTTTCAGAAATCGAATATACTCCCTATCGCGCGAGTACAACAGATTTGGTAATCGCAATGGCTTCGCTTTGTAAGCGGTAAAAATAAACGCCGTCTGGCAGATCAGCTGCATTGAAAAGTGCCTGATGAGCGCCGGCTGGCTTCACGCCCTCCTGTAACACTTGCACTTCCCGACCCAGTACATCGTATACGCCTAAATATACATATCCCGTCTTTTCGAGATGATACGTGATGTTGGTTTGTACGCGAAATGGAGAGGGGTAGGCATTATCCAATACAACAGCTTCTTGTAAATTACTCGGGGCATCGACACCGGTTGAGACATTTCCGCTACCAGACACGATCTCAACTTCGGCAAGCACAAGGGTGCCGGCACCCTGTTTCTGGATACGCACGTACCGACCTGTTCTCTCGAGATCAATGGATTCAAACAAGTCTACCGACGCAATTTGTTGCGACGTCACAGAGGCTTGCCCTAACGTTTCCAGCAGGTCGGTTGAAGCAAATGGTATATCTGAAACGAACACAAAGAAGTCTGAAAGATCCTCCTTGCAGCAGTCTACACGATTCCAGACGGCCACTTCAGAAATGTTATAAACACCCCCCAGATCCACTTCCCACCAGGCTTCATTTTCAGATGCAGTATTTGTAAAAGACTCGCTCTGAAACGTACCATTTGTGACGCCATCACATGCTTTACCAGCTTGTGCAAACGGAGCTCCTGTAGACGACTGCGCCATTTGGGCGTCGGTGAGCCGGCAGAGGTTCAACCCTTGAAGTGGTTCTGCAAACGTGAGGGTAAAATCAACAGGTCCTTGCACCACTGTACCATCTTCAAACACAACATTCACCGGACCGCTTGAACTGTTGCCCGGTACAGTTACCTGTATTTCTCCATCAGAGAGAATGACAAACTCTGCTTCTACGCCGCCGGCAAACTCTATTGTCTCAACATCCAGAAAGCCAGCCCCGCGAATGCTTATTATCGAAGAAACCGATGCACGATCGGGCACGATGTCGTCAACGGCTGCAGTAGGAATAATCGTAAATACTTCGGGCGTAGTGGCCATGCCGGCCTCGTTGCGTACGCGAATCCGGCCTGTATTTGATGTAAACGGGACAGTTGCAATGATGCGGGTATCACTCACCACCTCATAAGATTTCGAAGACCATCCGCCAAACGATACATCTTGTACTTCTATAAAATTTTGCCCGGTGATTTCAACCACAGACCCTCTTGGTCCTTCTTCCGGCGCAAAGCTAAATATTTGCGGTGCGTTCAAAAGCGTAAATGGTGATGAACTCGTTGCCTGTCCCGCTGCAGTAACGACCGTGACAGGCCCACTTGAAGCGCCCTGCGGTACAAACGCCTGTAGAGATTGATCTGTCAGTACATTGAATTGTGCGGGTACGCCATTGAACAACACCTGGAGCGTCCCACCGAGAAAATTACCAAATAGTGTAACCTCCTCTCCAATAACGCCGGTATCCGGAGAAAACGACAGGAGTTGGGGTGGAGATTGAACAACATTGAAAATCACTGCATGGACTTGTTCGGTTGAATGAACGCGCTCCTCATCAGCAGTCTGATCTTCATCCGATGCCAGAAGCAGGCGTTCGTCTTCCAGCCATTCATCGCCCCAGAGCACAGCCCAGGAGCCATTAAAACCATCCATAGCTGCCTGAGAAACGACGGCGTATCCGTCTTCATCCATACCATGTGAATAGCTGTAGGGCGGATTACTGTCCATCCCTCCCACGATATCAGCGCCGGCTATGGCCTCGTAACTATATCCATCTACAAATCCAGAAGAGGCTTCCAATACCACGTAGCCTATCGTTTCAGCGCTGCGGGTTCTGTTTTGATCTTCCCCTACGTGTTTGCCTGTGTAAAAAACGCCCAACCCCGGTGGCGTTGACACAACCAGTCCTCGCGACCAAAAGACAGACCAGCGTTCATCATTGAAAGACATGACCTGCCCCAGCACAACAGGATCTGTATAGGCATGCTGGAAAGCATTTAACTCCCCAATCCACGACGTGTTATAATCGGTTATGCTGGATACAACACGCGCAGCCTCCATCGTGATGCCATGCTCTGCGAGTGTATATAATCCGGCCTCAACTACGAGATATTGTACGGCATATCCACTGAGTGCTTGTCCCGACGGGTTTTGCACACGAATCTCAAAAGAATTTCCTTGCGCATTTCGAATCCGGGTTACCGCCGGCAAATCGTCTGCGGTATACGCCGGCGATGCAACAACAACCATTTCGCTATAAAATGATGGCAGGGTAACCGTTTGCCAGGTACTGCCCACATTGTTGAGTTCGCCGACAAAAATCTGGGGCGCAAGTTTTGAGACATGAGCGTGCTCATTCGCATTTGCACTTCCGGCAGCAGCTACGCACAGCAACACAACTACACAAAACAGGCTGTGCAGTTTAAAACGATGCAGGTTAAAACGAGGCAGTTTAAAACGAGCCATCAAGGAGCAGATTTGCTACCCTCAAAATCGAGTGAAGTTGAGGAATAGAATTTTCAGAGTAGCTTAAAAAAAGGACAATAGGCAACAATAGTTACACGCTAGTGCGCCAGAAATTAGGTGGTAGCGGCGAAATAAGCGTCCTTGTTTTGGCGCTTAAAAGGCGCGCGATTGGCGCATCAAGCGACGGCTTTTAGCTTTCCTGGATGAGAAAGGAAAGTAGAAGATGTGATTTATTCTGATGTTGAACGTCAGCCCTCTAGCGGTCCCCTTGCCAATATCTTAAGATGGGAGACTGCAGCTATAGATTGATGTGTACCCTGAACTCTATGGCATCTCCCAAGAGAAAGAGACATGAGCGATACGGCCCGAGGACCGCTAGAGGGCTGATTACACAGAGCAATTTCTTGCGCATCAAAAATTGACTTTTTGAACAACTGCTGCAAGATGATTGCCCCGCGAAATCGCCGGCTAATGTTACTTAACTGGCTGACTTTTTAAGCCGTTCGTCACATTCAATTTCAGGCTCGGATTCACCAGCCCCTCTATTCAGGGCACTTTTTTAGGGATTGCTTTATTTAGCCATGGTATACAAGAGGATTTGAATAACGAACGCCCAACAAGGAATGTCCAATTTCGAAGTGTTTTACAAATCCTTCGAAATTGGACATTCCTTGTTGGGCGTTCGTTATTCAGGACTGAGTCGAATGGGCAAAGTTGAACCAAACCAGCGCCTGGGTAGCCCCAAAGCCCTCCAGAATCCTTAAATGGACTCTATTGCAGCCATCGTTTTATCGTATGCACCCAGGTGCTTTTCATCGATAAACTCGCGTAAAATCTGGAATTGTTCGTAGGTCGCTTCTTGCTCTATCTGCTCGTCAACCCACTCGCGTTCAAGCAGAGGTAAAAGGTTGACGTCGTATTCTTCCTCAAAAAAACGCAATAACTGTAGTGCAGCAGGTTCTGTAGATGTGCCCTCGTATCCTGCATCCTGCAAAAACTGGGTAATTTTGTCGTTCATGATGTGTCACAGTTCTTTTTTCATCAACCAGCCCCTTTGCTTTTCAGGATAGCCGGCTGAAACCAATTTATATGTAGGGATTAAAGATTGCTCCTATAGATGAACAAGAACGCACATCGGAAGACGAAATTAGACATTCTTAATGCACACGTCCTCTTTAGAGCAAACGTCTCTTCTTCAAGTATCGGTTGACCCGTAACAATGCTAAATAATAAACCCGCAGCATCTACTGCATGGGATGATTTTAGGGTGCACACGTCGGAAGTAATCAATTTCCCCCTGTACATGTATTCCTCCGTGAAAAAATCACTCCAATTCTTATATATAGGGTTCGTCTTTATGACAACCCTGACCTTTTCGCCTGACGCAGCTAATGCCCAGGATCCCTGGCCAATGTTTAGACAAAACATTTTCCACACGGGATACACCAACTTTACAGGTCCATTAGCTCCAGATCTTGCCTGGCAATACAATACCGTCGGCTTCACCTATTCATCTCCGATTGTTACCACAGACCGCGTTTATATCGCATCGGAAGATGAATTGATTGCGCTGGATCTCGATGGTGACGAACTCTGGGCATTTACTTTCTCGAATGTTCAGAACCCGCCGGCCGTTGACATTACTGGATTAATATCCACGCCGGCTATTGCGCCAGACGGGACCATTTATATTGGCTCGCTCGACAATAACCTCTACGCGATCAATCCAACGGGTACATTAAAATGGACCCTGGATACAGGCGATCAGATATTTTCGTCGCCTACCATTGGCCCGGACGGGACGATCTACATTGGCTCTCGATCAGGACAACTCTTCGCCGTTAACCCGGATGGTACCATTCGATGGGTTGCCGCTACGGAAGGTGAGATTCTTTCGTCGCCTGCAGTGGGACCAGATGGCGTCGTTTATGTCGGGGCAACGGACAACCGATTGTATGCCCTCAATGGCATATCGGGAGCATTCGCATGGCCCCCATTCACAACGGAGGGTGAGATTGTCTCTTCACCGGCTATCGGTAATGGAAACGTTTACTTCGGCTCCCTTGACAGTAGATTATATGCTGTTGATACAGATACGGGCGTTGCTGCGTGGAATGCGCCATTCCAGACCGGTGCAGAAATCGTTTCTTCGCCGGCTGTAGGACCGGATGGATCTGTATATATTGGATCATTTGATGGCAGATTTTATGCAGTCAACGGCAATACCGGCGCAGCAAAATGGCAGAACCCACTGATCACCGGCTCCCTGATTGCAGCTTCGCCGGCTATTGATGGGTTTAATAATATTTACATCACGTCGCTTGATGGCTCCTTGTATGTCATCAGTGATGCAACAACAAGATTTGATCGACTCTGGTCGTTCCCTACGGGCAGCCCCATCTGGGCATCTCCTGCTATTGGCCCTAATAGCAGCGTCTTTATCGCAGCTACAGGTTCTCAGAGTGAAGCAGGCCGGCTCTTTGCGATAAATCAGGCAGCATATAATGTTACCTTCGCGACGCAACTACTGGAAGGCCAGGATGCACCATTTAGCGTATCAGTTACAGGTGCGCCTGTGTCGGCAAATGGCACGCTCTTTTACCGGGCAGCTGGTACTGAAACCTATGCATCGCTCCTGTTCTCTGGAAACGCGATCATCCCCGGGACCGCCATCACAGGCACCGGATTTGAGTATTACATTACTGGCCCACAGGGTACCTTTCCCGATCAAACACCGGAAAACAATCCCGCGTCTAAACCTGTTTTCATAAATAGCGATACCGCGCCGGATCATTTCCTTCCGCGTATTCATCGCATGATTTCAGTGCCCTACGACCTGACAGGCAAAACGGTCGCGGATGTCCTTATTGATGATTACCAGGAGTATGGCCCACAAAGCTGGCGCCTGCATCGCTGGAATGGCAATGCCTACGAAGAGTATCCAAATCTGAGCGAAAATTTTGAGCCGGGGCAGGCATTTTTCCTCGTCACAACAGGAGGAGAGCCATTCAATGTGGATTCTGGATGGTCGGTTGACACCTCGCAGCCCTACCCTATTGATTTACAACCAGGTTGGAATCAGATTGGCAATCCGTTTGGCTTCCCTGTACCGTGGAATCGTGTTGTTCGCAATCCTCAGATCGTGAACACCATCGCTTTCTTTGATGGTGCCCAAATGATCCAGAACCCGGACGATGTCGCTGTATTGATGCCGTGGGAAGGATACTTTGTGTACAACAGTTCTGACCAGATGGTTACCATTCTGATCTCTCCGGAGCCGGCATCTATTCCCGAAGAAGAACTTATCGAGGAAGAAGCCGGCAAAGTAGCTGGTAAAACTGCTTCCAAATCTGCACAAATAGCGACGCAGATTCAGATCTCGGCATCTATTGAAGCCTTGGGGCTTGAAGATTCTCAAAACTGGGTTGGGTTGCACAATGCCCCCTCTAACGAACTCGATCTATACAATATTCAGGAAGCACCGCCTTTTGGCGAGCATATACGTTTGTCTATTATGGAAGAAGGGCAACGATATGCCATGCGCACAAAACCAGCAAATTCCGCTGGTGCAAGCTGGGATCTGGTTCTGACAACATCAGATCCATCCATCGTTAGCAATAATGTGAGCGTTTCTTTAGACTTTTCTCGTGAATCTGCGCTGGGTGAATCTGCGTTAAATGAAGCGTTACAGATGGTACTTATTGACGAGGACTACGGGTACGCGAGAGACATCAGTAACAACACACTCGACGTAGACTGGGGCGACAATTTGCCGGCACGGCATTTCAAACTCGTCCTGGGTACTGCGCAGCACATTGATAACGTGCTCACAGATATTACGCGAGCGCCTGCCACATCAACACTCGACCAGAACTTTCCGAATCCGTTTCAGCGCAATACCCGCATTGGATATCAACTTAGCGATAGAAGTGATGTAACGTTGACGATTTACAATGTTCTGGGGCAAGAAGTACAACGCCTGATCCAATCTACCCAGAACCCCGGACAGTATGAAGCTGTATGGGATGGGCAGGACAAATCTGGCCAAGCCGTGAGTAGTGGCATTTATATTTATAGATTACAGGCCGGCGCATTTTCTTCTTCGGGCAAAATGACCCTGCTTAGATAATTCAAGTTATCAGTAGTCAGTTATCAGTTATCAGAGATATAAAAATTCAGATAACCAAAGACCGACAACTGATAACTGATAACTTTTTCCTCCTATTTCTGACTCCTCTGTCGCTATGATTCGATCCACCTGGTTGGTGATTATCCTTTTTTTCCTGGCTATGCCTGCGAAAGCGCAAGACCTGAACGAAACACTTAGTCAGGTAGGAGAAGCTTATGCGCGTGCATACGTCAACCCGCTTGCGGATGCATTAGGCGCTAATCTGAACACGGGGTTGTTTCATACAGCCGGCGTGAGCAAAAGAGTCTTTGGCGTAAACGTCTACTTTGGCTTAAAAGCCTCTGCGGCCCTGCTCGACAACTCGCATAAATCGTTCAACCTTGTATACCAGGGGAATGTACCGCTAGACGTAGAACTTGCTGGACAAACCATATCCATGGATGTGCCGGCAACCTTCACGGTAGACAATGCCCCTACAATTTTTGGTGAGGACCAGGTGGGCTTTGCCACCGTGTCTGTTAATCACGACACCACCATTTCTACACTTGGCCTCAACCTGCCCGTTTCGTTCGACTCAACCCTTACGCCACGCGAAACCATCGGCGGCCTTCTGCAAACCAGTGTTGCTCCGTTCGTCGTACCCCAGATTGGTCTGGGTACCGTGTTCGGGACTGACGTAATGATCCGCTGGCTTCCCCAGATCAAAGTAACCGACGTTGGCGCGCTCGAACTCTTTGGCTTCGGCGTTCGCCACAACCTGAATCAATATATCCCAGCCCTCCCCTTTGACCTGTCTATCCAAGCCGCCTGGCAAAGTATCCGTGCTGAAGATGATCTTGGTGCAGAAGTATTAGAAGCCAACACTTTTGCAGTAAACCTGGCACTCAGCAAGCGTATTGGGGTACTCACGGTATACGGTGGACTACAAACGGAACGATCCGATATAAGCTTCAGCTATATATTTGATGTTGATGACGTAGATTCGTCGATTGATGTTGACCCGATAGACGTCAACTTTACACTGAGCAACGTCGGTAAAACCAGAGGCATCTTCGGACTGGGTTTGAAACTTGGCCCGGTCGTATGGAATGCTGATATCAGCGTTGGACAAATCACCGTTGTTTCCGCCGGCTTCGGGTTTGCCTTTTAAGCAACGTCTGGTTTCAGGTACTGCTGAATGATGCCTGAAATATCATCTCCTCCAAAACCTCGCTTTTGTGCGGCCTGGTAAACCGCTCCTGTCCTCTGCACTATGGGGTTAGATGCACCCGGAGCTTTGGCCATTTCAATGCAGTAGCGCAGGTCCTTTTCCACCAGATCAATCGGAAAGTTAGGCGCAAATCCGCCTTCCAACATCCGGCCGGCTATGTGCTGGGCAACCGGGCTGCTAATCGCCAGCGAATTTAGTATAGCAACAGCTTCTTCTTTTGCAATCCCCGATCGCTCTAATGCAGGAATCACCTCCCCAAGGGCCGCAACCTGAATGGCAAACAACGCATTCACAGCCAATTTCATCGACATTCCTGTGCCTACGGGTCCCACGTGGTGAACAACAGCTCCCATGATGCTCAGTACCTCCCTAACAGCCTCAAGCGTATCTGCTTCACCGCCTACGAGATAAGTCAACTGCCCCCTTTCAGCATGCGGCCTTGTCCCGACAACCGGTGCCTCAAGAAAACGGATACCATGCTTTCCAGCCGCTTTGCCAAGCTTCTTTGAGAGCGCCGGCGTGAGTGTGCTTGATTCAACCGCAACAGCTCCATTCTTCATTCCGCCCAAAGCACCCGATTCCTCATCCATCCATACTATTGAAGAAATCTCATCATCTGTGACCATGCTTATCACTACAGACGCATCCGTAGCTGCCTCTCGGGGAGAATCTGCAATCCTTGCCCCAAGATCAGCGAGTTGGTCCGCCGGCCCTCTGGAGCGATTATATACCGCAAGATCATAGCCCGCAGCATTCAACCGCGTGGCCATCCGTAAACCCATTGCACCCAATCCTATGAATCCAATCTTTGTCATGCTATTTTTTTTTGATATAAATCAACGGCCTAAAAACATTCAGCCGAAATAGAGGACTATAAATTAGATTGGCAAGCCAGTGAATGCCTTATCAAATGTTAAGAAGGCAATCGCAGACACTTGATTGGGACGGGTTCCGGGTTTTGGGTTCAAGGTTCTGGGTTAGCATTACCTTGATTTCCCTAAACACCCTTAACCCAGAACCTTGAACATTGAACCCAGAACTTTGAACCAAAATCACACAGTCTCTTCCAGGATAGCTCTTCTCAGGCGCGACAAGGAGACATCAGTGATGCCCAAATAGGTTGCGATGTGGTATTGAGGGATGCGTTGTATGAGATCCGGGTGATGGGCTACAAAATCAATATAACGCTCACGTGCATTTTGCTGGAGCAGGCTTCGCATCCGCAGTTCTTTTCTCATTAGTAACTGCTCGGCAAACTTACGGCCCAGTCGTTCAAATGCAGGTGCATGTTCAAACAGAGCCACAAACGCGTTATAATTTGCAACAAGCAACGTTGTCTCTTCAAGCGCCTGCACACCATATACGACGGGTAAGTCCAGCATGGAGGCAGCCAAAGGGCCGGCAAACGTGTTCTCAGCAATAAATGCCTTATTGGATTCTGCCCCCTCCAAAGTGCTATAGTAAAATCGGAGGAGTCCTTTTGTCACGAACAGCAGTTCATAAACAGTATCTCCCGGCAAAAGTAAATACTCAGATTGGCTGACAGCGCGCTGCTCAAATAGTCCTGCAAACTTCCCCCACTCCTCATCATCGAGATCTACCCAGGATGATATGGCTTGCCGCAATTGAATTAACTGAAGATCGTACGCTGCCATCAATGAGCCTCCAAAGCCGCTTTTAAGGAATAGAGATGCAAAGCGGACTGCTCGTGGTTAGTTTCCAGCTTTTTGATAAACCAATAAAAACTAGAGACTAAACGCCAACCCTCCGCCGATCTCGACACCAGGGAAACTGCCGAAGGTATAGACAAAGCGCATTACCGCACTTACAGACTCAGAAAAAGCAACTTCGGGTGACGCGCCCACATCAAAAAGGGTTTTGGTTGCAAAGAAGTCTGTATCCTGGTAGTGGCGTACACGGCCAATGAGAGAAGCGTTCAGGTTTTCCTGAATAGACAAGGTGTAGCTGCCGAGTACCTGAAATTGCTCAGGGATCGTTCGCGGCGCTGTAATAAACTGATCCCCTGCCGGCAGCGTGCTTTTAGCTTTTGTTCTGTACCGTGCAATTACGCGCATCTGATTACTCCCTCCTACATTACCCAGCACTTGTAGTACAGCAACAGTTTGAGCACCCGATTCGAACACCGACGTGCTGCCCAGTTCATCCGCCTGGTACATGACATACGAGACATTGGTCGAGAGCGCCCAGGAATCTGCCAACCTGAAATCAAATCCACCGGTAATCATCATCTCATTTCCCGGTGTAAAGGAATCGATCATATTCACGACGGGCTTAAAACTTCCTTTCAACTGATATGAAAAGCCCACGCCGCCAACCACATTATCGCCCAATGGATAAGCAACGGTGATACCCGGCGAGATATTCAGGCCCTGCCCGAGCACCGGCACATAGAACCCATAAAAATCCTGACTCACCAATGCGGTCGTAGCAAACTCATCTTCTGTCAACTCTCGTTTCCCACTGGGCACGTTAGACCCAAGGCTCACCACAATACTCCCTTCCCCAATTTCCTGATAAAAACTCAGGGCTACCTGCGCATCACTCAATCCTTCAAGTGAGGTGACAGCTTCTCCGCTGATCAAGGTTGGATTTGTATACAGAGAAAACGCAAGGTTACGCGTAAACGGGATAAACGCAGATACCGGAAACGTTAGCTGAGAAAGCCGGCGATCTTCATCAGCATATTGCTGGAATACGGCACCTGTTCTGATTCGTATGGGCTGCTGTTCGCTACCCATATACATATTGGGCGCCTGTGCATAGCAGACCGTAGACCATCCTGCAAAGAAAACGATGAGAAGTAAGATATACCTCATTGCCAGGAAGCTAATTTGTTTTTTGATGTGCATGGGAGCAATACTGCAACTAATAGGAATAAATATTTTAGCATAGACCACAGAATGATATCTATCCGGTGCTTTGCTTAATTATTAGGATTCGGTGGTATGGGAGGATCGCGAAGCAATACAGCGCCACCACCCGACTCAGAAGCCGGCTCTCTGGCATCTTCTCCTGGTACAAATCCAGAACCGATTGCGTTGTTTAAGATCCCTATCCGGATCCCCATCAAATCGAGTCCGCTTGCAGAAGGTGCATCAGCTTCTGAAGCTTCAGCGATCATTTCTTCAAGGCTTTTGTCTGCTTCCGCCATGGCCTCTGCAGTTTCTGCCCTTAAAGACGCCTCCGAAAACCCTTCATCCAGCTGACTCGCCCGCCGATAAAAGCCGGCTGCCAATCCATATGCGCCGGCGTCTTCTTCGCGTAAACCTCGACTGTATGCAATGAATGCCTGTAAATTCTCCGTCGGAATAAATTCTATTTTGCTCCGCTCATCAGGTGAAAGCTCAACACCGAGCTCATTAATCAGATTGAACACAAATGCTTTTTGCATGACAAACAGATTACGCAGTGCATCTGATTGCTCATTAAGCGGAAAGAACGAGGACGTCTCGAGTGCAGTGTAAGCGCCATCCAGTCGTAGATTGTTTTTGCCAACCACATTGTAGCCCCCACTCACCAATCTGCCGGCACCAAGCATCTTCCCGATACGGGGTGCAGTTGCTTCGTCCATATATTGAGATTCAGACAACGCCAACTCGTCGAGCAAAGATTGTAATCGAACGCGTTCAACCACCCGTATGGCAGACACATTCGCAAGATCAACGCTAACAAGTTCTGCCAATCCACGCGCTAAAGGTGCATACTTGTCGTCTGCTCCGTGATAGATAAATGGAAATACAGCGACGATGCGTGGAGACGTAGTAGCGGTGTCGAGCGGCTCTTGCTCTGCGAGCTGCTTCATCTGATCTTTCAGCATCCGCTGCGTCAGCCACTCATAGCGCCCCTCCATAAGCCGGCGATACGGCGAGGTTCTTGGTACCGTCACATATTTCTCATACAATCGCAGCGCGGTTTCGCGCTTAGCCAGCGTTTCATTCGCCAGACCAAGATTGAACAACGTTTTGGCATCATCTGGATTAATGGCAAAGGCCCGTTCCAGGTAGGTGTTGCCTTCTGCAAATTGCCTTGCATTCAGATAAATTGCGCCTAAATCCCGCAGGGCCGCAGCGTCTGACGGATTATTCACGAGCCTGCCCTGGAGCGTCTGAATGTCTTCCTCATAATCTGACAACTCGCCTACAAATAATGATCGCGAACAAGACGAACCAAAGACAAGCAGTAAAACAACTACGCAAAGTGATGCGATATTCTTCATTAGTGCTGGGAAAGCTTCATTAATACTAAGAAAGGGACTCAATGCGGTTGCCGACAAAGAATTATTTTCGGCAATAGAATTGTGGGTAAAATGAAAGATTATTCCCTTAATCATTTTTTAGATGGATGTTCCTCAATAGAATCGTTCCACCTGTACTATATTCCATAATTCAATTGAGGTATTTGTTGATCAGTCACATATACAGTCAGTAAAAGAGATAATGCGTTGATGTACGGCAAGTACAAAGAGTACGAGGGGTACGAGGGGTACAAAGAGTAAGAGGGGTACAAAAGATGTTTTCCGTTCGTACCCCTCGTACGTGTCGTACCTCATCGTACCCCTCGTACCTCGTATCAAATATCTATCTGTTCGGACACACCATGTACAGCCCTGCAAAAAATTATTGACCATTCGGTAACAAACCTTTATATTGTGCGTAGATACACAAAAACCCAGTTGCTTTAGTGGCAAGACCAAGAGAATTTGATATTGACCAGGCGCTAGAATCCGCGATGAATGCCTTTTGGAGCAAAGGATATGCGGCAACTTCTATGGCAGACTTGATGGAAGCGATGAGCTTGCAGAAAGGAAGCATTTATAAAGCTTTTGGTAACAAGCATCAACTTTTCCTCGCCGCGCTTCAAAACTATTTGTCTGCCGCATTTTTTTCTTTGAAATCCAGAATGGACCAGGCTGAAACCCCTCTTGAATCCCTCAAGGTATTTCTTCATGGCGCTGTTGAAACTTGCAGACTTCACCCCAGCAAGGGATGTTTTGCACTCAATAGCGTTATTGAGCTTGGTCCGCATGACAAAGAAACGCGTGCATGTGTTGACAAACACTTTGCGAATATCAGATCGCTGGTTAGTGAATTGGTGATCAAAGGTCAGGAAGTCGGCTTACTCAGACAAGACACGCCGGCCTCAGATATGGCGGAGTATTTGATCACCGTTCAGTTGGGCATTGTCTCCAGCGCAAAGCATCATAAATCGCTTGATGAAAAAAAGCGGGTTGCTGATTTTGCGCTCTCCCAAATTGTCCAAACACCAGTATAGCGCGTTTTTTTGAATGGTTTTTGACCATTCGGTTCCAAACAACAAACAATTTGCACTCTATAAACACATCCAATTATTGACCAATTGGTAAACAATAAAAACAAACCCATGAATAAACTCGAAGGAAAGGTAGCGCTGATCACTGGCGGAAACAGTGGTATCGGACAGGCCATTGCTGTTGAATTTGCCAAGCAAGGAGCTCAAGTGGCAATTTTTGGCCGCAACCAGTCTACACTGGACTCAACGCAAAAACTGGTCGGCAACGACACGCTTGCGGTACAGGGAGACGTTACAAACCTCGACGATCTGGACAGGCTCTATAAAGAAACAGGTGAGCAAAAAGGGAAAATAGATGTCCTCGTTGTAAATGCCGGCATTGCAAAACCACTGCCTTTGGAAGCAACAACGGAAGCATTCTTTGACAACACAGCAGACATCAATTTCAAAGGGGCGTTCTTCACTGTACAGAAAGCACTTCCCCATTTGAATGATGGCGCGTCTATCATCCTGGTTTCGTCTATCGTTAACGCCAAAGGATTTCCTGGCTTCTCTGTATACGCAGCCACTAAAGCCGCTGTACGCTCTTTAAGTCGAAGCTGGGCCGCAGAGTTATCTGGCCGAGGCATCCGCGTGAACACGCTCAGTCCTGGCCCTATCGAAACACCTATTTATGACAGGATGGACTTGCCGAAAGAAGCCATGGATGGCTTTGCCGAAAGCATGATCCAACAGGTCCCACTGGGCCGCTTTGGTACCTCTGAGGAAATCGCAAAAGCGGCGCTATTCCTGGCATCAGATGACTCGTCTTATGTTCAAGGAGCTGAGTTATCCGTCGATGGAGGTATTGCTCAGGTGTAATTTGCAAACTTAAAAAAGATAAAGAGAGGAAGAGAGAAGAGGGCGATCTTCTTTTCTCTCCCCTGTTCTCTAAACAAAGAAAAGTCTATCTGGTCACCGATCAGATGGGCTTTTCTTTTTAACTATTTGGTACAATGCCGCTGCAAGTAGTACATTCCGAAACGGCTATGAAACACATGGTAGCTCTAAAGCACTTATGTATGATTTCAAGCATTCTTATTAACAGCCAATCTACCTATCCTTCTTTCTATGAGTCAGACATTGCCGGCCAGTAAAACCAAAGTTGCCACCTGGAGTGAACTTGCAGACAGAACGCCTACGTACGGACTTGTTGCGAATGTTGATCTTGTAATTGTTAGATACGACGATCAGGTCTCGGTGCTATACGGCCGCTGTTTACACCGCGGGGCATTGATGTCTGATGCAGCCATTGTTGGAGATGACATTATTTGTGGTGTTCATCAGTGGGACTACCGTTACGACACAGGAATCAGCTCCTATAACAGTAGTGAAATACTGCACAAGTTTAGCGCCTGGATTGATGAATCAGCGGATGCTGTTTGGGTAGATGAGGAAGAGATTGCTGCATGGGAAGTAATAAACCCGCAAGCCTACAATCGTGATGCTTATCTGGGTTTGTATGATGATTTACATGGAACACCGGAAGAACCTTACAACAAGCACATTCAACATCTGGCAGAACACGGATTAAAGAAGGTAGGACATCATGGCCCCTTGTCTTCTATGGGTGTGCCCTTAACAGATCTACCCCGCTGGAAAGATATTCAGATTATCACAGCGCAGATGGCCCGCCGGCCCCTCATCGATGATGCAGCTGTTGGGACAGAACTCATCATCGGCCCCAATGCAAAAAAACCATTAAAACTCGATATTCCGTTGTTTGTCAGTGACATGAGCTTCGGCGCGTTGAGCGAAGAGGCCAAGGTTGCGCTTGCCAAAGGAGCGGAATTGGCCGGCACAGGCATTTGCTCAGGAGAAGGCGGCATGCTGCCAGAAGAACAGGCGAGCAACAGCCGGTATTTCTACGAGCTTGCTTCAGCCAAATTTGGTTGGAGTCTCGACAAAGTGACCAAGGTACAGGCCTTTCATTTCAAAGGAGGCCAGGGTGCAAAAACGGGCACAGGCGGACACCTGCCCGGCAACAAGGTTGTTGGCAAAATTGCTGCGGTACGCGAACTCGAACCAGGCACGGCTGCAATCAGTCCCTCACGTTTCGATGACCTCATAACAACAGACGATTTCAAAAAACTCGCTGACGAAGTGAGAGAAGCCTCAGGAGGTATTCCTATTGGGTTCAAACTCTCTGCCCAGCACATCGAAGAAGACATCGATTTTGCTCTGAAGGCTTCTGCAGACTACATCATTCTTGACGGACGCGGCGGTGGAACCGGTGCAGCACCCGACATCTTCAAGAATAATATTTCGGTACCCACGATGGCTGCCCTTGCCCGCGCGCGCCGGCACCTGGATGGACGCAACCGGAAAGACATCACACTGATCATCACGGGTGGACTTAGAACAGAATCTGATTTTGTTAAAGCGATGGCTTTAGGTGCTGATGGTGTTGCCGTTTCCAACGCAGCCATGCAGGCCATTGGTTGCCTGGGCATGCGTGCCTGTCACACCAACAACTGCCCGGTAGGCATCGCCACCCAAAAGAAAAACCTGCGGGCACGCTTAATGGTTGAGAAATCAGCAAAACAGCTTCAAAACTACTTCGAAGCAACGGTTGAACTGATGCAAGTCCTGGCACGTGCGTGCGGCCACTCGCACCTGAATGAGTTTGAGCACAGAGACCTGTCTACACTGAACCGCGATATTGCGTACCTGACAGGTATCAATTATGCGGGAATGATTCCGTTGTAGAATAGTTTAAGTGCATCAGGGTCTTCCCAAAAGAACTGACATTTAACAGGACGTTGGTTCTTTGGCAAGTAAATACAGTTGAATAACTGACGTTACGCGTTATTCCGTTTCTCCGTTATCCGTTTCAACCCGAAGGGGCTTAATTGGACGAATAACTTAAGTAGCACACCCATTTTCTAACGAAAAAACGGAGCAACGTGTAACGTCAGTGAGTAACTTACCAAAGAACTGCCACGTCTGTTAAGAGATCTTTTAAAAACAAGGATCTATGGCTGTGTCTATCATTTCACCACCAACTATCAGATTGTCGACCCCGCAATCTTTCACAGAAGTGTTATCATTATTAACGAAGACTTTATTTTGAAACGAGGTTGGTGAAAAGAAACCAAATCGTTCTGTATCTCCTGCCAATTCGATATCATAAAACGAATTATTGGATGCTATATTAGTCCGGGCAAGTGTATTATCGCTAGCTCCATCAATTACGAGATAGCCCCATGCATTTGAATGGGCATTGTTGAGCGCAACAACCCAACTTGTCGCACTATGCTCTGCACTCAAAAATTCACCATCAGGAGCCGGAAATCCAGGGAATTTGCAAAGGATAATTCCGACTAAATTGTTATAGGTAACGTTTTTTATCAGGCGCCCATTGGAATCACTGGCAAATAGCCCCACCGTTGCATTGAAAACAGTATTTAAAGCAATCAACGGGTTTTTCCCATTGATTACTACTACCCCCTGTTTTGCTTCACTTCCGGATGCCTCAGTCATTGCAAATGTATTCTTTATGATTTGAACATTGTTGCTGAATTCAATAGCAACACCGACCTGATGATTAGTCATTTGCGAATTAGCCACAACGAGATTTGACGAACGTTGTGCAAGGATTGCAGTCCCCCCAGCGTCACCTGCTGGTTGAATTTCAACGCCAATAATAGATACATGGGAAGCATCCTGGATATGTAAAGCAGGATCTATGGTTGATACAGCCGGCCGAGGGTTTGTGTCAACAATCAACGTTGCCCCTTCCTGACCTACTAGCGTCACTCGCTCGGATATGACGACAGTTTGGGATTCATAATGCGCCCCCGAGGCGAGTATTACCTTCCCCCCTGGTCCAGCTTTAAGAAGAGCATCTGCAAGCGCATTTTCCGAACCAGCCGGCACATAAACGGCATTCTTATCAGAACTTGCAACTAATTTATTGAACGATTGAGTCAGCCGCTCAGCTTCCGCCAATGCTTCCTCAGTTAAAGCGTCAATATTACCTTCATTACCAGCATCGAGATGCTGATTATCAAACGTTACAGTATCACAGCCAGAAACAACCAGCATACTGAGTAAAATGAACAAAAGAGATGATGACGAAAGAGATTTCATGTTGGAGTCTTTTATTTTAATTAAAAACAAAGCACGCATATTGATATGCGGCAGTAAGACACCAAACGTATTACTTCAACCCCTGACTAATCTGCCATTTATCTGGAAAAACAAGACGTGTGTAGCCTGGCT
>JBGCEN010000319.1:0-36217 GCA_045106435.1 Rhodothermales bacterium | reverse complement strand
AATCAGAAAAAAAGAATACCTTCAGTTATTTCGCTGACACGCCCTAGTTCAACAAACCCGTGTCTCTGTATCTGCGTAGTTTGTTGCGGATGGTTCGGGCGCTGATGCCTAATTTTTCTGCTGCT
This sequence comes from Rhodothermales bacterium, assembly GCA_045106435.1. Classification (GTDB taxonomy): domain Bacteria; phylum Bacteroidota; class Rhodothermia; order Rhodothermales; family JAHQVL01; genus JBCCIM01. The sequence continues at coordinate 36,092 of JBGCEN010000319.1, read as the reverse complement.
CTTTGTTGATTATTGTTCGCATCTGAAAGTGCCTTCATAATCATGACGCGTTCCATATCGTCAATCGTTTGAGGCACGCGCTTGCCACCAACCGGATCGCCGTCGTGGGTTGGTTCAGCATCATTGAAAAAGTCATTGAATACATCATCCAGCTTGATGATATTTCGGTCAGCTGACAGAATTACGCCACGATGAATCACATTTTCCAGCTGGCGCACGTTACCCGGCCAGGGGAAGTCTGCAAGCTTTTCTCGCAATTCTTCGTCGACATCCTTTTCAGGCAACTCATACATCTTTGTGTATTTATCTACAAAGTGACTTACCAACTGGGGGACATCAGACAATCGATCGCGCAGCGCCGGCACCGACAAAGGAAACACAGAAAGTCTATGAAATAAATCTTCTCGAAAGATGCCTTCCTGGATGGCTTCATTCAAGTTACGATTACTCGTTGCGATTACCCGAACGTCAACTTTCTTTACATCAGAAGAACCAATTTTCTGGAACTCGCTCTCCTGAAGCACACGCAAAAGCTTGGCTTGAACTGCCAGATCTATTTCCGTGATCTCATCCAATAACAAGGTCCCCTTATTGGCGACCTCAAATGCTCCCGTCATGTCATCAATTGCCCCCGTAAATGCACCTTTGCGATGACCAAACAAATGGCTTTCAACGAGTTCCTTCGGCAGATTCGCGCAATTGAGCGTAACATAGGGTCCGCCGGCGCGATCACTCATTTGGTGGATCAGCTTTGCAAGAATTTCCTTTCCTGTCCCACTCTCCCCCTGAATAAACACGGGTGCTTTATTTCGGCTCACGCGGGGCATAAGCTGCTTGAGCTTCTTGATGCGCGGATGCTCGCCTACATACTCAACTGTTTTCCCACGCGCACGGCTTTTTCGCGTACGCGGATGAGCCACAACGGGTAACTCCTCATCCTTCGACGCCAAGCACTTCTGAACGCGCTCAACCAGTTCAGTTGTTGAAAAAGGTTTGGGAATATAGTCGATTGCCCCACTTTTCATAGAACGAACAGCATGCTGCACATTAGAGTGCGCTGTAATCATGATGACTTTTATCGCAGGATGCTCCTTGCGAATAAAAGACAACAATTCAAAGCCATCTATATCTGGCATCATAAAATCGGTAACGACTAAGTCGTAGGCCGTTTTTTTGAGGGCTTCAATTGCCTGCGTTGCATCGGAGCAACACGTAACAGTCATCCCATGACGCGCAAAGAGTCGCTCGAATAGTCCATGTAATAGTTGTTCGTCATCAACGAATAGAATTTGTGCCTTTTGCTCCATCAAATAATACTGTGAACTATAGAGTTATGGGGACAACCACGCCAAGCAGGACTTAAAAAATCGATATGTGATTTTGCAAAAAAGATAGGCTTGTAAAGAAGTCCAAAGATGTGCGTGTCGAAATGCAATTGCCTGAACGGTCAAATCTTATACCAAGACGAGCAGAGTCACATCAGTCAATGTCTATTGACGGCGCTTCTAATAACCAAACCCGGATTTTGTTCTAAACTTTTATTTAAGAAATCAGAGAATACGGACGAAAACCAATGATCTGGGATCCCCTGCCCTAATATCCTTCCCTGGTGACGTTTTCTAAACGGCCGGCGATTTACAAATCCTTCTGATTTCGCAAACGACAAACCTTCGGCAATTATTTCCCCAGACCGTTTCTTTTTCCTACGAGAATGAATTTTGTATTCCACCACTTAACCTTCCGAATGAATAGCCGATATTAATCATCCTCTCTCTGAAATATCCTCCTATATCATCGTTTTTAACGGCATGGTGGCATGTACGGACGAAGAGCGTCTCCTACTTGGATGCACTGCTCAATTGCGCTACCCCCCTTCCCTACCCAGTAATTTAGGCTCCTGACATTTCTACAATCCCGGCCCCGGCGTGCTGGCACGATGGTTGAACTTGCTACCATTCGCAATCTTTAATGCGGAAACTCACAAGTGAAGCAATGATCCAAACTGAAAGAATTACACTCCTGGGAAATGCGCTAAAAGCGTACAACTGGCGACTCAAAGCAATGACGAGTAACCTCGCCAACATGGACACCCCGGGATACCAACGCATGTCTGTAAAATTTGAAGAGACCATGCAGGAAGCCCGGCACACAATACCGGGGCTTCGAGACGCAACAGGTATACAGCCCCGCATGCACGTAGGCGAAACGGGTCCTGTGCTGGAAGACGAATTGATGAACATGGCGGACACGCAAATGCGCACGCAATTCAGCACAAAAGCACTGCATGATCATTTTCAAATGATTCAAAGCAGTATTACAGGCCGGCAATAATCATATCCATTTCTAGATCTATACTCGGGCTATGCTGATTAACAAACATACGTTCTCTTCTTTTCAAACTGTAGCACGTGGGCTCGAAGCCCAGCGTATTGCCATTGCTACAACAACTGAAAATATTGCAAACGCATCCACGACGCGCACAGCTGACGGATCGCCTTATGCATTAAAAAGAAGCTTACACGAAATACCTGATCCTCGATACAAGCGTTTCGAAAACATCCTCAATCAAATGCAAAGCGATATGGATGTTAGCGACGGCCGGCACTTTGAAGGCACGTCACTTAGAAGACGGCTGTCAAGCGCTGAAATGGGGCCCCAGACTTCTGTAGAATCTGACCCCAGTTTCCGCTGGGATTATGATCCCTCACATCCTCACGCAGATGATCAAGGCTATGTTCAATACCCTGACATTAATGTTGTAGAGGAAATGGCACGGCTTATTTCTGCAAACCGTATTTATGAAGCCAATCTTTCTGCTTTTCAAACGGCAAAAGAGATGACAAAGAAAACACTTGAAATCTGATTTTAAGCCGGGATTCTTTCATCAGCTTTTTGTCTAACGAAAAATCAGTATCGCGCTTAATACCATGAGCAATACTATACAACCATACGACGCATCCAGATCAGGTCTTCAACGCTCTGTCCGATCTTCTGATCAAGAAGACGATGCAAGTCGGCTGGATTCAAAGCGAATCGACCTTGTCCAGCCGAAAGGTACATTGGGCAAAGGAGACTCAGAACAGGCTGAAAACCAGGATAAAGTAGATCAGGCTTCAGCGAAAGGGTCGCCAACCAACATTGATCCAAGTGCCGGCACGACGACTAGGTTCGTTTCAACGGAAGCCAATAGCATAAAGAATCCTGGGCAGATTAACCCCAAACTGGATGGCCTTACACAGGATGAGCAGCAGTTGATTTACAGATATTTTCCGGAATCTCCCAGCCTGGAATTAAGGCTATACAAACCAGACATGTCTACTGACAAAGTAGATCCAGGATCTGTCGGTTCTCGCGTAGATTTACGCGGATAACTCACTTTTCAATTCTTTAACTGAAACTCCAAGATGAACATTTCAGATATACAGCAGCTCCAGGTTACCAACCTGCTCCAGCTTGATGATCGAGACGAGTTGCCCCAGATTCGTTACCCAGATGCAGAAGGCGCTGAGAAATTCAAGAACGCATTTACCTTTGCAATTAACCAGGTAAATGATGCGCAGTCTCAGGCGAGTGTGCAAGTAGAATCATTCATTGCCGGCGAACAAGAAAACCTGCACGAAGTGATGATAAAACTGAACCAGGCAAAAACCTCGTTCCAACTTATGGTAGAAGTCCGTAACAAAATGATGGACGCTTACTCGGAATTATTCCGGATGCAAATCTAGTAAATCCCCTCTTCTACAAGCCCGGTAGCGACTACATGGAATGTACTGTGGGCATTGCGCTGGAAATTATTGCGACACCCAAGCACATCTTGGCGATTCAATAATTCCAGCCTTTGCCACATCTTACATAACACATTTTCACAGCAGCATCAATGACTGGCCATGTGGCATTTATTCTTGCTCAACACTGGTAAATGTATCGTCTATGTAAACTGTTAACCGGATTATAAATAGCACAAACGCAAGGAATATCAACGATCGCGCGAAGATCAATTCGAATCGTGGAATGGAGAATTTTTTTGAAAATCTGAAGGCATTTTTGAGCCGTTTAACTACACAACAAAGGCTAGGTATTGGCCTGGTGGTTGGCGTGGCTCTCATTTGTCTCGTTAGTATAGGATATTGGGCGCAGCAAACAGAATATGCCCTGCTTTTCGGCAATTTATCGGAGACTTCCGCCAGCCAGGTAGTTGAAACACTCGCTACCGAGAATGTCAAATACGAGCTGAAAGAAGGCGGTACAACCATTTACGTACCACGCGACAAGGTATACGACTTACGGCTGCGATTTGCCGGTGAAGGGATCGTGTCAGACGGCTCTTCAGGATATGAGATTTTTGACCAGAATACGCTGGGCATGACAGATTTCATGCAAAAACTCAATCTACGCAGGGCATTGGAGGGAGAATTGGCGCGAACCATTTCAAACATCTCTCAGATAGAGGCAGCACGGGTTCACCTTGTGATTCCTGAACGGTCCCCTTTCCGGGAAACCTCTACAAATGCCTCAGCTTCAGTTGTACTCGACTTAAAATCAGGCTCCAGATTGTCTTTGGGACATATCGAAGGCATGATTGCGCTGGTCTCAGGCGCCGTGGAGGGCCTTGGGCCATCCGATGTGAACATCCTGGACACCAATGGCAATATGTTATCCGACCCAGACGCCGGCGACTCCGACTCCAGGCTAACATCCAACCAACTCAGGTTACAAGCCGAGAAGGAAAGTCATTTGGCCGAGAAAGCACAAACATTGCTGAATCAGATGTTGGGTGATGGCAATTCGGTTATTCGGGTAAATCTCGAACTCGATTTCTCACGCTCGATAAAAGAAAGCAATACCATCGACCCTGAAAGTCAGACGGTTATTGCCGAGGAACGATTGCAAGAAGAAGGTGATGCAGACAATGCAAGTTCTTCTGTACGTAATTACGAAGTGAGTAGATCTGTGCAGACGGTTGAGAAATCAGTAGGTGATATTTCATACCTCTCCGTATCAGTCATCTTGAATTACAAAAATGCGGGAGAAACGGAAGAAGCAGGCATATCTTACGAACCATATCCGGATGCAGAAGTCGCAAAAATTGAGGCCCTGGTCAAAGAATCTGTTGGCTGGCGGGTAGAACGTGGCGATGGATTTGCCATTAGCCAACTACAGTTTGACACGTCATCGGATGATATTATGTCCGCCGAGTTTGCTTCACAACAGCGCCGCGATCAAACAGAGATGTATATCCGGTATGGTTTAATGTTACTGGGACTGGGGCTTGCCGGCTGGCTCATCAAGTCTGCCATGCAAAAAGCCCAGGAAGTTGCCAAAGAAGCAAATCCGCGTATGCTCGAAGGCAGATTGCAAGTCAACGAATCAGGCAAACTAACCAATAAATCGCCCAAGCTCATTGCCGGCCCCAACGGAACCATGATACCCGCTTCTGAAGGACAAGAAGGCGATGACCTCATTCTCCTCGACGACATTTATACGAGCAAACTTTCTCCTGAAGCAAGGGCCAAGTTAAAAGCCAAGCAGAAAATGCTTGAAGAAATGAAGCAGTCTATTATGGCAGATCCGCAGGAAGCAGCAGATCTTATCCGGAGTTGGCTGGCATCTGATAATATTGAACAAGACGAAGAAGAGGAAGAAGCCCAGGCTGCACTCTAAACTTGCGTTTCAACATTGCTTTAAAATAGAATACAATTATGGCCGCCGTAGCAGAGAAGGAACTAAAAGACGAAAAACTGGATGTAGCTCCTGAGAACGACGCCTCAGATAGCGAAAGCTCTTCCATGTCGGAAGAAGAAGTTAAACAAGAACTCAGGAAATTAACAGGCGCTGAAAAAGCAGCTATTTTCCTTATTGCCATTGGCTCTCAATCAGCCAGCGCGATTTTACGATGCCTTGAAGACCCCGAAGTCGAGATTATCTCGGTTAAAATAGCGAGCATGCGCAATATGCGCAGCGAGATTGTAGAGGGCGTCATCCTTGAGTTCAGGGACCTGGGTTGGGCACAGAATTTCATGGCGCAGGGCGGAGTTGCTTATGCTCGTACTGCGCTTGCGGAGGCCCTGGGGCCCAGACGTGCTGAAGAAATTATGATGCGCGTTGAGGCAGCCATGGAGGTTTCCGCCTTCCATCTGTTGCAAACGGTTGAAACGAGTCAGTTAATCAGTTTCCTGCAAAATGAGCATCCGCAAACAGCAGCGCTCATCCTTGCACATCTGAATCCGAGAAAATCGGCTGAAGTGATTGCCAATCTGGATCAAGATATTCAGAATGAGATCATCTACAGACTGTGCACAATGGGTAAAACGTCGCCGGCACTGCTCAGTGATATTGAAGATGTCATTCGCCAGCAAGTGGGCTCTTTATTTGGTGGCGAGCTGAGTGCAGCCGGCGGTATTGAGTCTGTTGCCATGATCCTTAATCTGACAAGCAAATCTGCTGAAAAAGCAATCCTCGAGTCGCTGGCAGAAAGAGATTCTGAAATAGCCATTTCTGTCAAGAATCTGATGTTTGTGTTTGACGACCTTGTGGGCGTCTCCGAACGCGATCTCCAGCGTATTCTTGTCGAAGTTGAACAAAAAGACCTGGCCCTTGGACTTAAAGGTTCATCTGAAGAATTGAAGGCCAAGCTATTGGGTAACATTAGCCAGCGTGCCTCGGAAGCCATCCTCGAAGAAATTGAGCTTATGGGTCCAGTACGTGTAAGCGATGTGGAAGAAGCACAAAGACGCATTCTGGAAATAGCGCAGACACTGGAGGAACAGGAAGAAATAACGCTCGCCAGAGGAGGCGAAGATTCAGTGATGTTGTAGAGGCTCTTTTCGCAAGATCATATCGGGCTGCGAACTGGCTTTCCAATCAGTATCTACAGGTCAATACACGTTTTAAAGGTTGGCGTCCAGGGTTTTGCGTTACGGATATTTTAGTGCGTTAAACAAAGAGCGCATAGCCGGTTTCAGTTTTTCAAATTAACCGTGTAACGTAATTCACTTATGGCAAATTATCTTCTAAAAAGTGATTCTTTTGGTATTGAGCCGGCTGAGTTTGAAGACCTGGGCAACGAATCGTCCCGCGTTGTCCGTGCCTATAAGCACGGCAGAAAGTCGAATGAAGAAGTAACAGAACATCCTCTGGCAAAGAACTTCATCCGCCATACTGCAGCTGATGCACGCCCCGAGCCGGTTGAAGTATGCATATCTCCCCTGTTTGAAACACCAGAATCTCTGGCGTCTCTCCCGAAGGAAAAAGACCCTGAAGAAATTATAGAAGCAGCGCGCCTTGCAGAGATTAAACTTGAATGGGATGCTGCGTGGCAAATTAAGCTGGACCATCAACTGGAAAAAGCACGTTTGGCTGGCTATGAAACCGGATATTTGGACGCAAAGACTGCTTTAGCTGAAGAGATCAGCCTAGAGAAAGAGGCGTTTACTTTTGCCTTAGAAACCCTGCAGGGTACCTGGGAAAATTTTATCAATCGAAGTGAAACGCTTTTACTGGAGATCGCGCTGGAAATTGCACATTTCCTCGTTGATGTACCACTGCCCGAGAGCGTCTCAAAATCGACAGAAACCGCCTTGTTGCAAGCGCTTGAAGGGCTCGCGCGCGATGTCCCCGTCCAGCTTTCCCTTAATCCAGTTGATTTTTTAAGACTTCGGGAATCAGGCTTAACCAAGCATATTGAAAATCAGTTTTCCACATTAAGATGGGATCCCCAACCAACGCTTAAGGAAGGCAACTGGATTGTTCAGACACCACGCGAAGCAATAAGGCGCGTTTCGGAAGAACTGTTAGCAAGTTTAAGGGATCGTTTCGGATTAAATGAGAATACACAGCGGGACCTGGTTCCACGTCAGAAACCGGCCGTACCTGAGGATCATCAAATTCCTCCCGTAACAAATATCGCAGTGACAACAACAGCGATGTCCAATCAAAAAGAGATAGATTTATCATCACCTATGTCTTTTTCAACCGCTACCTCAACTGCAGCCGGCTTAAACCGGAGATCGGCACTCGCATCTGCACAAGCAGCATCGCCGGCACCAGGTACAGTCTCTTCAGAAACGGCAGCACTGAATGAAGATTCGCTGGGCGAGCAATCAGCAAATGAAACCGCGCAACCAACAGCTGAACCAATTCCCTCACAGCAGCCAGAAACCAAATCAGGCGAAACAGCACCAACGACTCAATCCAAACCTGGCCCCGAGTCAAAATAATTTATAACAGCTCTCACATGAAGAGAGTCAAAGAGACACAGCTGCTGTGCAATTTTATACCAAACAGCAGTAATAGAAATACGCTTCAACCTCATTTTCTGTTATCCCCTGAACCTTTCATGCGCACTTTGGCAGCGCATCACACATCATTCAGGTGCATTTCAAGGGTTCATTATAGCTGACAAAACCAATGCATTATATACAACACTGCCTGGAAAGCATTCGTACGAATCCGCCAAGCACACTGAGTTTTGGCAAAGTACAATCTGTAATTGGACTGCTGGTTGAAGCCAGTGGCGTAAATGCAGCCGTTGGTGAGCTTTGCTTTATTTATGAAGGAAATGATCCCCATTGCCGGCGTATTAAAGCTGAAGTTGTGGGAGTACGAGGCAATACCTCGATTCTTATGCCCATGGAAACCACAGTAGGATTAAAAGCCGGCTGTCTGGTTGAACGCTCCTCTCTCCCGTTAACCATTCAGGTAGGCGAAGCACTCCTGGGGCGCGTCATCGATGCCAACGGGCATCCAATCGACAACAAAGGGCCAATTCTTTTAGACCAGGTACAACGTGTTCATAGAGAACCGCCCTCCCCCATGGAGCGCACGATGATTAACACTGCGCTACCTACGGGTACCAAAGCCATTGATGCTTTTCTGACACTTGGCAAAGGCCAGCGTATCGGGATTTTCTCCGGCTCGGGTGTTGGTAAAAGTACGCTACTGGGTATGATTGCTCGCAATGCAAAAGCTGACGTGAATGTTATCGGCTTGATTGGAGAACGTGGTCGAGAAGTACAGGAATTTATTGTCGACAATCTCGGAACAGAAGGCTTGAAAAGGTCCGTTGTGGTTGCCGTAACCGGCGACCAGGCAGCCATGCACCGTGTAAAGGGAGCCAGCATCACAATGGCCATCGCTGAATTTTTCCGAGACCGTGGAAAAGATGTCCTGCTTATGATGGATTCAGTAACGCGCGTTGCTATGGCCCAAAGAGAAATTGGCCTCGCCATTGGTGAGCCTCCAACAACGCGAGGCTATACCCCAAGCGTGTTTGCCATGCTGCCTCGCTTACTGGAACGAGCCGGCCCTGGTGCAAAGGGAACCATTACAGGCATCTTTACGGTGTTGATCGATAATGATGATATGAATGACCCCGTCGGGGATGCAGTAAGAGGTATTCTGGATGGCCATATCGTCCTCTCTCGCAAGCTGGCGCAAGCCAACCACTACCCTGCAATTGATGTATTGGAGAGCGTTAGCCGCCTAATGCCGCGCATAACAGGTACGGATGAACAGGCGATCGCACACCGCGCACGCAAACTACTGGCTACGTACCGGGCTTCCGAAGATTTAATCAGGATTGGCGCATACGAAAGCGGCACCGACCCTGAAACAGATTTGGCTATCAAGTTCAATGGAGCGATCAACACATTCTTACAACAAAGCGTTGATGAGACACTCAAAGATCCTCCGACAAAAATTTTACGCCAGGTTCTGCATGGATCTATGGCTTAGACACAAGCGCCGGCCACTATTTGGCGAGGCATTTGCTCATAGACAAATTGTGATTGTAATGACGCCGTAACGTTAACCATTCACCTTATGTCCAGAAAAAAATTTCGTTTTACACTTGCCAGCATACTTAATCTTCGGAAACACGAAACCGAAAAGAAAAAGCAGGACCTTGCAAAAAAATTAAAGGACCGTAAGTCTCAGGAAAAGGAAGTTTCGGAAGCCCGAAAACATCTGGCTGACATATCGAACAAAGTTGAAAAGAAACAGGCACTTACAGTTAAATTTCTTAAGCGCCAGGAAGCTTTTCATTTCGAAGCGCGCAATGCATTACTCAAGGCAAATGAGCGACTCGATGACCTGATTATAGAAGAGCAACAAACCCGTGCTGATTTGATTCAGAAAAAGAGTGCGGAGGAAGCATTGCAAAGTCTACACGATCAGGAAAAAGCAAATCACATCCGCGGCATTGAGTCCGCTGAAGACAAACAAATTGAAGAACAGGCGCTCGAAAATTATCGCCGCAAACAACTCGCGCATAAAAAATGAAAAAAGCCATTATCGCAGTTCTGGCAACCATTACCTTTTTTCTTGTCGGCATTATGGCAACATATTATGCCATGCCCATGCTCTCCCCCGACAAAGTTGAACGTGCTCAAACACGGCTCGACAGCCTGGAGATGATAGCAAATGGCACATATCCTGATTCTTTGCTCGCACTGGAAGACGAGAACATGATCGATACATCCATGCTCTCAAAACCACTTAATAAGATGCTGGTAGGCCTGCGCGATTCCCTCGGGACACTACACACCTCCCTTGGCTCCGAAATGGAGAGTAAAGAAGCGCTCATGGCCAAAGTACAGAGCATGGAAGAACGCTGGGAAGCACTGCAGGAAAAGTATGACGAAGCCAAGCTCATGAGCGGAACGCTGGCAAAACTTGAAGACAATGAGCTTTCTGAGTTACTAGAGAATTTAGCTCCTGATGTGCTGGAGTCTCTTTACATAGAAGCTTCCACAAGAAATCGTACGCGTTTGTTACAAATGATGCCGGCTGAAAAAGCAGCAAGTCTTGTAAATACGCTGACCTCTCCCGGACCAACCTTTTCTGCCAACTCTAAACCAGCTACTGGTTTGCCTAATCAGTAGACCTCGTTTCTCAGGTCTCGAACCTTAAACACAAAAATCCAATGGCATCAGTTTCTTCCATTGATAATCAACGCCCCCTTCTTCCTCAGCCAAACGAAAATTCCTATTCGTCTGAGACTGAATCTATTATGCCCTTTGGAGAATGGCTTCAGCAGAAATCAGAAATCAAGGAAGAGCCACAGCCTATAAAATTCAAAGAGTCGGAGCAAACCGAAGAAGCCGATCAAGTGGCTAAAGAGGAAGAAAAAGGCACCAGACTATTTGCCGAAACGCCTGCTAAAAAATCAAAACAAACCAAAAGTTTGTTTAAAGAACAGCAGACCAAAGAGGTAGCCGGCGCCAATAAAACGGCCGCAAAAGCAGAAACTACAGAGGATGCCAATCTGGTAAAATCTAACACAAACCAGGTCGCAGGTACCAGCAAGGAGACTGAAGCTGTATCGACAGACGGCAAGAAGAATGTCTTAAAAGCGTCAATCGCTAAAAGCACAGTTGTTTTGAAAGGAGGCCAACAGGCAGCAACTGACCGGAAAGCTAGTTCCAGCCAGAATGTCGCGAAGGCGATACAATCAACCCCTGTTGAAAATCTAAAGTCGACAAAGCCTGTAACCACGCAACCCAATCAGGTTGATTCACTCGCACAGTTAAAGACGAATGTCAAAGCTATTTTCAACAGCTTGACGCCTTTGAAAACATCTGTACCGTCTGATACTACTACGTTCCGCGTAAGCGCACAGAAAAGCGGCAAGCAGGCCGTTTTGTCGATGGATAAAATGAAGCCTATTCGTTTGACCAATTCATCTGTGACCCAAAAAGGGCCGAAGCAAGATGGAGCAACCACGATACAGCATCTAAAAGCGAGAAAAAGCATCCAGTTGGATCCTGCAATTTCGTCGAGCAAGCAAATCGTAGCAGAAGCCGGCGTTGATAAATTGGCCACAAAAGCGCAAGCAACTGGCGTTCCTGTGCAGGGAGTGGATAAAAAAGGCAGCCGCGTAATCCTGCCCGAGGATAGCAAAATAGCGAAGAAAGCAAAGGGCAGAAAACGCGCCAAGGCAAAATCTGCAAAACTCGCTGCGCAACAGCGTAATCATGTGCAGCACGCCATGCCAGAAGGCACATCAAACACGTCGCGAGAACTTGATACAACAGCCAGCAACAATCAGCTACAAAGTACAGCGAATCAGCTGAGTACAACTGAGTTTATGCATGCGGATAGCTCTTCTTCAGACGGAAATCCAAACAATCTATTTGGAAGAAGTGAATCGGGAGCCAGCGTATCAACAGCTAAACAGAGTGGAAAAACGGCGCAAGCATACGCAAGCAGATCTTTATCATGGCTGAAAACACTTTCAGACAAAACATCTCAGATCAACCGCCAGGATCCCAACTGGAAAATGTTGGAGATGAAGCTGGATAAAGGTGATGGTGAAATGACCATTAAAGTCATGCGTAATGACGAGCAAGTATCTATATCTGTCCAGTTCACCGACGATGCCTTACGCGCTCAGGCAGAATCACAATCAAATCAGATTCTTGAAAGCCTCAAAGAGCACTATGGCGAGGACGTAAACTTCTCTTTTACAGAAAAAAAGGGATCATCAATGGATTCACCTCTGGATCAGCAGGCCGCACGCCGGCGCCGATTAAGAGCACAAATTGAACAAGCCGAAAAACCTGTTCAAGTGAATTCATACGATGACCAGGGCCCTGACCAGCATCAATGGATCGGGTAAACAACCTTTCGTTTAGAATCATCAACTCATAATTCACCCCAGAAATATGGATTCAATCACTGGCATATCAGCGGATACAACAACCTCGCTGGATGCCCTCAATCAACCCGGCGATGTGCTGGCGCAAGAGGATTTTCTCTTGCTGCTGGTAACACAGCTGAGTAATCAAGATCCGCTAAACCCGATGGACGGGCAGGAATTCGCTGCACAGTTGGCGCAATTCTCCTCCCTTGAGCAACTCATCGGTATCGGCGATCAACTGACAGACAACAACACCGTGAGTGGCCTGCTTGCACAAAGCATGAACTCAGGCGTTGCTGCCGGCCTTATCGGAAAAGAAGTAGAAGCAGAAGGCCATGATATAATTGTTTCTGATGGTAAAACGTCAGAAATCAGTTACGAACTCGGCGAAGCAGCTTCCAATATCTCAATTGAAATCAAAGACGCATCGGGGCAACTCATTCGTACCATCGATGTTGGTCAACGCAGTCAAGGCGAACACGAATTCAAATGGGACGGTAAAGACGCTGAAGGCAATGATGTTGCCAATGGCAAGTACACAATAGACCTTAAAGCTACCGATAGCGATGGTAATGATGTGAACTCGCGCTCCTTCATGAAAGGCAAGGCAGATCGCATCACTTTTGGTCCTGAAGGTATTCTTGTATGGATCGGACAGACGTCTATTCCACTGGGCAGTGTCAGAAGCGTAGGCAGTTCAGAATAAACCCGAATCGACAATGAATATTCGCGATCTATCATCCCGTGTCCAAAGAAGTCAGCCGGCTGTTCACGAACAGGTTAAGCAAAAGACTTTAAGTCCGCTTCAAAAAAGCACACAGAGGACTACACGGTTTGATCAAACGCTGGAGAAGGCACAGCAAGGCATCGAGCAACAGGAACAAGTCGTCCGGTTGTCCGCCCATGCAGTGCACCGGCTCGAAGAGCGAAATATTTCATTAACAAGTCAGGAACGCACTGATTTAGGCCAGGCCATCACTCGATTGAGCGATAAAGGTGCGCGCAACGCACTAATCGTTCGAGATGATGCCGCATTTGTAGTCAATGTCCCGAACAGGACACTGGTTACTGCAATAAGTCAACAGGAATTACAACAACGAGTTTTTACTCAAATCGACAGCACTATGCTGATATAGGTGAATGCTCAGCAAGAAGGGTTCATTTCAGATTAAAGTGTTCAGACTTCTAGGCGTAGAGTTCAACTGAACATATAGCTCTTGAAAAAACCCTGAACGTTGAACCCAAAACCGTAAACCAATCCAATAAACATACGGTGGGCCCTGGCCGCCGCACAGGCATAGGACACCGGTACATAGCTGATCGACTGAAGCTGTGATAAAACCGATAAACTAATTATGATCCGTTCTCTTGGTACTGGAGTCTCAGGACTCAACAATCACCAAATCAAGATGGATGTCGTTGGTAACAATATTGCCAACGTCAATACCATCGCTTACAAGAAAGGCCGCGTTACCTTTAATGAGGTATTGGCACAAGAATTCCTTGCTTCTGGTCGTACACCAGGAGGTGAACCAACAAATCCGTCCTTTATCGGACTTGGTATTCACGTTGGAACCATTGACCAGTCATGGACACAAGGCCCTCTACAAAGCACAAACATTCCAACAGACTTTGCACTTAACGGTGATGGCTTCTTTGTTACACGAAGAGGGCCAGGATTCCTGTTAAGCCGTGCGGGTAACTTTGTATTAAGTAAAAATGGCAACCTGATCAGCTCAAGTGGCCTGCCAATTCAAGGCTTCCCAATCGATCCGGCAACAGGCGAAGCTGATTTGACACAGGTTGAGGATATTCACATCGACCTGAATGCCAAAGCAGCACCTGTATATACATCTTCAATGACCTTGACGGGTAATTTAGATGCGGCCCTCTCAAACGATCCAGCTGTAAATAATGGTCAGTTTGCCATGACAAGCTTTGTTTACGATGAGCAAGGTGCAAAACACAACGTCACGTTTACCTTCAACAAAACAAGTGTTGATGGTGCTATACCAGACACATACGACGTGACAATGGCAGGTGATGCAACACTACAACCATTTGGTGCAACACCGACGACATTCTCTGTAGAATTTGGTACTGATGGGACGTTGCAATCGGTTGATGGCGTGGCAGTTACAGATCCAGCGTTCAATTTGCCGACGCTAAATTGGGATACAGGATTTGTTAATGCAACAGGCACTGATAGCATTTCAATTGATGTTACTTCATTAACCCAATACAGAGAGGGTTCATCAGCGTTGGTATCAGGCCAAGATGGCAAACCTTCAGGCCAGTTTGTTGGTTTCAGAACAACCAATGAAGGTATTATACAGATGGACTTTGATTCTGGCCACACGGTGGATGTGTTTCAATTTGCGTTGGCTAAAGTAGCTAACAACGGTGGGCTTGACCAACTGGGCGAGAATGTTTACAGCGCCAACAGCGTTTCTGGCAGTATTCAGTTTGGCCGCGCCGGCAGTGAGCTTTCTACAGCCATCATCTCTGGTACGCTGGAAATGAGTAACGTTGAACTCGCTACAGAATTCAGTGACATGATCATCACACAGCGAGGCTTCCAGGCTTCCGCCCGTGTGATCAGAACGTCGGATGAGATTTTGTCTGAAACGATCAACCTCAAACGATAGTCTCTTCTATCCTATCTCTCAGAGCCCTGTACACTGCGATGTGTACAGGGCTTTGTTTTACACAAAATCCAGCATCAACAGGCAGCTCATCACAATAGACCATTCATTATTGATTGATCGCGTGGCCTCCTCTTCTTAAACCATCCAGGTTTGAATCTCAACAGCCTCTCATAGCTCGACGAAAATCTACGACATCTGAACGGCGTACCCATGAAGCACATCGACAGAAAAAGCCGGCCGCCAGGCAGCAGTTCAAGACTTCACAGCATTGATTTCGAAATTCTGCGCAACATCATACAAGAGAATTCCGGCATATTTTTTCCAAACAACAGACAACACATCCTGCAAGCACGCGTCTTGCCAAGGCTAACAGCCCTCTCAATGGACTATTTTGAGGACTACGTCGATTTTCTCATCGATCCAGCAAACTTCAATGAAGTCTTGAGAATGATTGATGCTGTTACACCAACAGAAACAGCGTTTTTCAGGTCAAATGAACAATTTGACTGTATCGAAAATCAGATTCTTCCGACGCTTATTGCCCAGAAGAAATCTGTAGAGAAGAAGTCTGCAGCGAAAAAACAGGCGACTAAACGTAAAACATTGCGGATATGGAGTGCAGCTTGCGCAACAGGCGAAGAAGCTTTCAGTCTTGCAATGATCGTGCATAAGCTGCTTGAGCAAGAGCCAGGCATTGAAATCGAGATTGTGGCCTCCGACATCAATACG
This sequence comes from Rhodothermales bacterium, assembly GCA_045106435.1. Classification (GTDB taxonomy): domain Bacteria; phylum Bacteroidota; class Rhodothermia; order Rhodothermales; family JAHQVL01; genus JBCCIM01. The sequence continues at coordinate 20,078 of JBGCEN010000319.1, read as the reverse complement.
AACGCATTGTATACAGCAGAATGCGGTGTTTACAATGAACGAGCCATCAGCAAAATTCCGGCTTCATTTCTCAATACCTATTGTACCCCAACTTCAGCCGGCTACAAGCTCAGTCCTGAAATTCTGGACATGGTCACGTTCAAAAGAATCAATTTGGCGAACCGTACGGACATGATGCGCATGCATGAAATTGATGTCATTCTGTGCGCCAATGTTTTACATTCATTTGTACCCGAAACCAAGCTAAAAACACTTCAGGCAATATACAATTGCATGAATGACGAAGGATATTTGATCATTGGAGAATCAGAGACGCTGTTTGGTCTTTCACATCCATTTCTTGAGATCAATATAGGTGGCAGTAAAGTCTATCAGAAGTGCTCTTAGACAATATTCTACCACACAACTCAGCACAAAATGAAGCCTGTAATCCGATCGAAAAGATCTTCAAGCTTCAGGTTATTCGCCACATTTTTCAAGTCAAAAACACAAAAACTGCTGCTTTTACTCAGTAAGGACACTTCTTTTTCAAACAAGTGAAATACAGGCTACATCAAGGCTTAATCTTCACCATTCTCAACCGATATAAGAAGCAGCAATTAAGCATTTTCAGAACTTTCTCATTGAATAATCACTACCAAATGCGGTAAGATTTTCCTTATCTGAACATAGATATTTTCCGAACATAGCCTCTTTGGGGACGCTGGAATCAGTCTATGATCAAATAAAGAAAGGATTTACAATAAAACCGTATTTGGTTTCTCATCTACTTGCCAAAATGGAGAAATCAACCTTAGCTGGTGTAGGTACAGGCCTCCTCCTGATCTATGGCGCAATATTCATGGGCACGGGCTGGATCACATTCTTTGATCCCGCCTCCCTGCTTCTCGTAGTCGGTGGTACCGCTGCCGGGATGATGGTTACGTTTACTTTTGACGAGCTAAAATTCGTTATGCCCGTACTCAAGGATTTTATGGGCTTTCAAACACCAAATTACAGCAAGTATATCGATACATTTGGTGAGCTTTCAAAAATAGCAAGACGCGAAGGCCTGCTGGCCCTTGACCGTCAGATCGAAGAGATCGATGACAAGTTTTTGCGTTTTGGATTAGAGATGGCCGTAGATGGCATCGACGAGCGTGAAATCAGTGACTTGATGGTACAAAATGTAGAAACGGAGATGAAGCTGCACGTATTTTGTGGCAAATTCTTTAACGCTGCCGGCACCGCTTGTCCTGCGTTTGGAATGATTGGCACGCTCATTGGTCTTATCCAGATGATGGGTAACCTTTCTGACCCTTCCCAAATTGGTGCAGGTATGGCTGTGGCGCTTGTTACAACCTTCTATGGAGCACTCATTTCTAACCTTTTACTGTTGCCAATGGCCGTTAAAAAGGGCCGGCAGATTCAAAAAATATCTCAAGCACGTGAGATTGTAAAAACAGGAGTTTTAGGTATCGTGCGTGGCGACAGCCCGAGTATGATCCAGAAGCGTCTACAACTCTTTTTAACTGAAGAAGAACTAGGTGCCTCTGCCACTGAAGCAGCTGAGGTAGGTGCGGCTTAATCACCCCCTGCAACATTGCAAAGTAATTAGTTCATAGTGATTAGTTACCTCATTACTAACTGCTAAAAACTAAACCAACAACAAAGAAAGCTATGGCCGCCGAAGAAGAAGATGATGAACCAACAGCCCCCTTTTGGCTGACGACATACAGTGACATGGTTACGCTGTTGCTCACCTTCTTTGTGATGATTGTGGCGATGTCTGAAATCAAAAAGGCCAACCTGATGGAAGCGATGAGTTATTTCCAGGGACGCACCAGTGTGTTCCAGAACTCTTCGCCTATTCCTGCAGTGCCCCAGCCTTCTACAGATACAGAATCCCAGGAAAAAGCAAAACAAGTTGAATCGTTGCTGGACTTCGTTGAAAGTCAGAACCTGCAGGACAAGGTTCAGATCAATTACGAAGAAGAGTCCATGCACATCGTGATCACTGACGAAGTCATGTTTCCTACAGGAAGTACTGCGTTGCAGGAAACTGCACAAAAAGTGCTCGCCCTTATCGGACAGGCTTCGCCGGATTCAACAGAATCCATAACAGTGATCGGCCATACGGATAATGTACCTATACGTACCTCACAATATCCCTCAAACTGGGAGCTTTCCGCTGCACGTGCAGCATCCGTTGTTCGTTTTCTAATAAGTCAGGACAATAGTCTTTCTCCAGGGAAATACCAGGCAATTGGTAAAGGAGAGTTCGAACCGGTGGAACCCAACGACACCTCGGACGGACGCGCTAGAAATCGAAGAATAGAACTTCTAATAAACTGGAAATCATGGCAGAATCAGACGCCGTCGTCGAAGGAGCGGAGCCTACCAGCCCCGTAGAAGACGCAGCAGGCAAAAAAGATAATTCCTTATTCGTACTCATCCTGGTGCCGTTGATGATCTTATCAGCGGTCGGTGGTGGGTTCCTTGCTTATTCTCAGTATCCCATGTTCGCAGAGATTGCGGCTACCATAAATGGCAGTGGTGATGAGGAAGAGGAAGAGGCACCTATTGAGTTTGGCGAATTCATGGAGCTCACAAACATCATTGTAAACCCGGTTGATTCAGAAGGCCGGCGTTTATTGATGTTAAGCGTTGGCATGGAAACGGCTGAGTCAAGCGTTCTTGAGTCAGTTACGGCCAGGGAAATGGTCGTGCGTGACACGATCATAAAAATTCTTGGCACGAGAACTGTAGATGAACTTGCTGACATTGAGTCAAGAACAATGCTTAAAGATGAAATCAGACTTGCGGTAAACGGAATTCTATCCGAAGGAGAAATCAACCGCATGTATTTCACACAATACGTTTTGCAGTAACCCCTTTTATCACCCCAATCTTTTCTTTTGACCGACACCTCAGGAAGGAGTACATGGCTAAACAATTAAACCAACAAGAGATCGATGCGCTGATTGGAGCCGGAGATGATGGACAGGCCAAGGGTCTGGCAAATGATCCTCTTCAGAAGTACGCACAAGCCAACCAGGAAAAGTTGGTCTATACGTACAACTTCAAAAGGCCCCGGCTCTTTTCCCAGGATCAAATGCGCGTGCTCAATCAGGTGCACGAAGCGTTTGCCCGTGATCTTTCTGTGTACCTCTCCGCTCAACTCCGGACTATCGTAGATATCACGCTTACTGCACTCGATCAGGTATTATATTCTGAATTTGTGATATCAAGCGCCCCTCCTTCGGCTTTGTTTGTCGTAGATGTGGTAGGTACCAGACATCAGGCAGTGCTTGAGCTAGATCCTCGTTTTGTAATTTTCACTGTGGAAAAACTGTTTGGGGGCTCAGGAGAGTTCCTGAAGCGCCCACGCGAAACGTCTCAGATAGAACAGCGGATCATGGCCAAAGTGATGACGCGGGCCTATGAAGAGCTGGAAAGCGCGTGGGAGCAAGTAACAGAAATGAAATTCCATGAGTCCTCGTTTGAATCAAACGCGGAGTTTGTGCAAATCATCCCAGGGTCTGAGCCGGCCATTGTTGCCACATTCGAGGTAACAGTTTACGACCAGCGCTCTTTTATCAACATTTGCTATCCATATTTATTGATGGAAGATGCTCTTGATAAAACAGGCATGACCCAATTGATGGCTTCCGCTACATCAGAAGCCACCCCGGAGCAACGCGAAAAATACGAAGGTGCAATTCGCACAATGGACGTAGAAATGCGCGCTGAATTGGGGCACACAAGTCTTTTACTTAGCGATCTAATGCGCCTGGAAGAAGGCGATGTGATTTTGCTTAAACAGCGAAAAGACGAGCCGATTAAAGTTTATATAGGCGATGAAGTCAAATTAAAGGCAGCTCCAGGCAAGGCTGGAAATCGCCGTGCACTTCGCGTAATGAATGTTCTCAACACCGACACCCCAATTAAGGAAGATGAGTCAGTCTAAGCTACAGGTTTATACCGCAGAAGCCAATCCAATTCTCGAATCGAGTTTTAACACCTTATTGGGTCAGGAAACTACATTCACTTTGGGTGCGGCCACAGAGACTAAAATCGATCAAATCAAATCGGATGCAGCGACCACATTCTCGATCGTTTGTAATCCTGAAGGAGCGGATTCTTTTATCGTCCAGCTCGATGCAGAATGGATACCAGTCATCTCGAATGCGATGGTTGGCCGCGAGATGACGCCTTTTGAAGAAGGTGTATTTGACCTGACAGGGCAAATAATCTCGCAAAACTATGAGCATCTGAAATCTGAGCACGCACGCTGTTCAGATATACCTTCCATGGAAGCACAGCCATTTGCGCCGGGCTCCTGGAATCCGGAAGATACGCTTCCAACAGACTACTGGGCTATTCCGCTTGAACTTGTTGTTGCAGAACAAACGTTAAAGGGCAAGCTATATGTTACCAGCACCTTTGTTGCCGGCCTGGAAACGATTGCAGAAATACCTAATTCGGGTGCTCAGGATACAGCACAAGCTGCAGAGAGTACACAGGAAGAAAACATTGGCGTATCTGCGCCCAAATTTCCCGATTTTGGCAGAGAAAACTTGCAGCAAGAAGGACCGGGCAATTTTGATCTACTTGCAGAAGTTGAGCTAAATGTAACTGTAGAACTCGGCCGGCGAAAAATTCCGCTTTCCGAGGTGCTCAAACTAACTACGGGTAGCGTCATTGAGTTGGAAAAGCTTGTCGGTGAACCGCTGGAAATCTTTGCAAACGGCCGGCTCATCGCTGAAGGTGAAGCCGTGGTCATTGAAGAACAATTTGGTATCAGAATCACCAATCTTGCTTCAAGTAAGATTCGAGCCAAAGCACTCGTTTAGGCTGAAACGCAATCCTAGGCTGAAACGCAATCAATAGCTACTCAACCACAGTAACGCAACATCAGTTACCCGGTGTTAACGCCATCTCTCAGATGGATAAACCACTGAAAACTTGCCAGCTGAAATAAAAAACTATCTTTTCAGCCATACCATTTAAGTAATACAGCATTAGCGCCGATACTCAAAGGTTGTCATCCAATGAGTGGCAAGAATTTCGCAAGAGTTGGTATCAGGTAAGCAAGCATTCTTTTTACGCTTACCAGGTATCAACTCTTTGAAATTTCTGCCTCGCAGAGCGCAATATGTTCCCTTTCTCCAAGCGTACCACCAAGGCTGAACCTAAATCTACAGGCCAACAACTCTTTAAGAGATTTATTACTCTGGGAGCCGGACTTCTTTGCCTTTGGCTAGCCTTGAGTATCATGCCCAAGCCGAGCGCCGCCACCGATCCAGTTACGTTTTCGGATGAAGCCGGCACGGTTGCCACAAGCCTTTCTACACCTTCCACAAGTGCTGAATTCAAGCCAGATCTTGGCAAGTTAACAGCGGGCATTCTACTCTTCGGGCTTATGGGATTTGCCTTGTATTGGTATAAGAAAACACCCAAGGTTCAGTTGCCGATTGGCACCCTGAATACACTGGGCAAAATCCAGCTCAGCCCCAATCAACACGTCCACCTGATCGGTTGCGGCCAGGAAGCGTTGCTTGTCGGGACCAGTAGTTCTCAGATCACTTTACTACACCAGTTTCCCCTGCAAAAACTCGAACAAGAGAAAACAGAATCGGCAACGGTCAGTGTTATCGAAGCACCTCATTATAGCACAGCCAGCTCCACCCTTTACAACAATTCTGACTTCGGCATCTTGTTACAGCAACAAAGCCTGTCGACGCCTGCACATCAGGAAGCAATTAAGACCTTATAGTAATAATGATGAATCGTGTATGTAGGACCAGCCTTGTACTGGTCATTCTACTGGCTGTATTCGCTTGTATTCGAATGACCCCCGTTCTTGCACAGGCTCAATCTCAGCCGGCGCAGTCACAACCCTCTCAGACTCAACCAGCGCCTTCATTTAGCGTCCTGCCTCAACTACAAATAGGACAGGAAGACGAGGAATACGCACTGCCTATTCAGCTCATACTGCTGATGACGGTGCTATCACTCGCGCCGGCTATTGTCATCATGACAACCAGTTTCACAAGATTGGTGGTGGTTTTCGGTTTGCTCCGAACGGCATTGGGTACACAGCAAGCACCACCAAGCCAGCTTATTTCAGGACTGGCGATTTTCCTGACTTTTTTCATCATGTATCCCGTCTTCTCCGATATTCACGACAACGCGCTGATGCCCTACATCGCAGGTGAAATCACGCAAAAGGAGGCATTCGACAACTCAGCCGGCCCCCTCAAGAAATTTATGCTTACGCAGACGAGAGATAAAGACTTAACCCTCTTTATGGATCTCGCAAAAATCGAAATCTTCAACTCAACAGAAGAAGTCCCGATGTATGTCCTGATCCCGGCTTACGTGATCAGCGAACTGCGTATAGCCTTTCAAATTGGCTTTATGATTTTCCTTCCGTTTCTGATCGTAGACCTGGTTGTTGCCAGTGTTTTGATGGGAATGGGGATGATGATGTTGCCCCCTATCATGGTTTCACTGCCCCTCAAACTTTTGCTGTTCATCCTTTCAGATGGATGGTACCTGATCGTTGAGTCGGTGGTAAGGGGCTACTTTGGTACCTGATGCAAAGCTCTGAAGGAATAATGAACACCCAACAAGGAATGTCTAATTTCCAAGTGAATTCTAGTCCTTCAACATTCGAAATTCTTTATAGGTGTTCGTTATTCCAGCCCTTCGTATCCAGAATTGAGCTTTAGAGTTGATAACGATATCAACAAAATAATTTTCTTAACAAGTATAAACACCTGACAGATCAGGCATAACAATTATGAATACTGACGTTGCATTGTTCTGGATACAGGAAGCCATTCAAACAGCAATTATGCTTATTGGACCGCTACTCGGCACCGCCCTCGTTGTTGGTTTATTCGTGAGTTTATTCCAGGCCATTACGTCCATTCAGGAAATGACCCTTGCATTCATTCCTAAAATTCTGGCGATTGCCTTCATCTTGCTATTCTTCTCTTCGTGGATGCTGGAAACGCTGACTGATTTCACAACCAGCGTGCTGAATTTTATTCCCCAGGTCTCTAGATAACCGCTATAGATCTATTTCATATCCCAGGTAACCCTGTCTACTGATCAGTGTGTCAATACTCGATCCCGAATACATCCTCTATGCTTTTCTCGTATTTGTTCGGGTAGGTGGTTTGATTGCATCTGCTCCGTTCTTCGAGCAGAAGTTCATTCCAGTAAAAATCAAGGTTCTGTTCGCCATTTCTGTAGCATACATTCTGGTGGGCCTCGTGCCACGCCCAGAAGGGTTGCCTGTTACAGAGCCTGTAGCACTGGCGTATTACGTCATTATTGAATTGCTCACGGGCGTTGTTATCGGGTTTGCTGCCAGGTTTATGTTTTTTGCCATCAGGTTTGCCGGCGAATTTATCGGCTTTCAGATGGCCATTAGCATTTCTCAGGTACTCAGCCCTGTTGATGGTGAGTCATCAAACCCGATAAGCAACTTGCTGATGATGGCATTTACCCTCGTTTTTCTGTTGCTAGATGGCCATCATCACTTATTCCGGGCGCTGGTATTTTCCTACGAGGTGATTCCGCTAACCGGGGCAAACCTTGCCAACCCGGGCAATGTGATGCTCACCTGGACGGGGGAATTATTCGTCATTGCCATTCGATTGGCCGCCCCTTTTATGATTACCATTTTTCTGGTGGATATGACATTGGGGATCTTTGCCCGCGTGGCACCTCAAACAGAAATTTTCTCTATGAGCCTTTCTTTAAAACTGGTGGTTGGCTCATTCCTGCTTTTCCTCTACATGAAGAACTTCTTCCCCGTCATGCCAGACATGGTTGATCAAATGGGTGAAGATCTCCTCAGTATCATCGAGGCATTGAGCCCTATTTAGTCGGTCTTGGCCGGCAGGAACCGGTTAAGAATGGAGGCACAAATTAAGGCGAACAAGGCAACGTCATCCCTTTGTTACCAGGTCTCCCCTTTCCAGTGCCCTTACGATGATTCAGCATTTGCAAACACACAAAATTTGTGTAAAGCATTAACATCTAGAAATCACCATGAGTGAAAAAGATGAACGCACCGAAGACCCCACCGCGCGGAAGCTTAGCCAGGCGCGTGGTGAGGGTCAAGTATTCCGCTCACAGGAAGTCCTTTCCGTGGGCATGTTACTTATTGGTGTGACAGTGCTCGGCCTCGGGACTCCCTGGGCCATACAAAGGCTGCAAGATATTATGTCCTCCATTTTACTGGCCTCGAATACTACGGAGTTGAACATCAGCTCTTTCCAATCGCTGGTTATGACGCTGGGTACGCAAGTTGTCTTGGTGCTGCTTCCGCTTATGGGTACGCTGATGGTCGCCGGCATCATATTAAACGTCGCCCAGTTCGGTTGGAATTTCACCTTCAAACCCCTGATGCCCAAGGCGTCCAAAATAAATCCTCTCGCGGGATTCAAGCGTATTTTCTCCGTCCAGGGACTCTTTCAATTTTTCAAGTCATTGATGAAAATCGTCATTGTACTTCCGGTTGCTTATATCCACATAGAAGGGCTCATAGAGGAAGTTGTGGTCCTTCATACACAGCAAATGGAATCTATTTTCAAGATAGCCGGCGGCTGGATTCTGGGGCTCTTTTTAAAGGTTATCCTGGTTTTAATTGTGCTCACCATCATTGACTTTGCATATGAAAAATGGAAGTTCAAAGAAGACCTCAAAATGAGCAAGCAAGAGGTAAAAGATGAGCGTAAACAAGCAGACGGCGACCCGAAGATCAAGAAAGAAAGATTCAAGATGGCGCTCAAGCTTTTACGACGCCCTCGCCTCGATCATGCGGTAATGAAAGCAGATGTAGTGGTAACCAATCCTACACACTTTGCCGTTGCCCTAAAATATGATGTGGCAGAATCGCCGGCGCCCCGTGTACTCGTTAAAGGTATTCGTAAAAGAGCACTGCGCATCAGAGCACTTGCACTTGAAAAAAACATCCCGGTGATCGAGGATCCGCCCTTGGCGCGGGCTTTGTATAGGAGTGTATCGGAAGAACAGGAAATTCCTGAAGAACTTTATCCCGCCGTAGCCACCATGTTAGCGGCAATTTACAAAAAGCGTAAGAACAGATCTTTTGCCAGCGCTTGACCAACAAATCAAATCATATCATATCTAACACGGAACGGTCTTGTCAACATTACTAAGTCCAAACGAACTACCAACTAAAACCAAAGGGTTTCAGCTCTTCAATGGAGAAGGACTCATCGCCACGGGTATGATTTTCATCCTGTTCGTGATGGTTGTCCCACTGCATCCCTTTCTGCTAGATCTACTGCTCGCGACAAATATTGCGCTCAGCTTGGGTATCCTGCTTACCTCATTCTATGCAAGACGCCCGCTGGAATTTGCCATTTTCCCCGGCCTCCTGCTGATGACCACCTTGTTCAGGTTATCTATGAACGTCGCTTCAACCCGACTCATATTGAGCGAAGGAGAGGCCGGCGATTTGATTAGCGCGTTCGGCGAGTTTGTTATTGCCGGCAACTACGTGGTTGGTACCATTATCTTCCTCGTGCTGGTTGTCATCAACTTCGTTGTTATTACAAAGGGTTCAGGCCGTATTGCCGAGGTTGGTGCACGCTTTACGCTGGACGCTATGCCTGGAAAGCAGATGGCGATTGACGCAGAGCTGAACGCCGGCCTCATCGATGAAACAGAGGCACGCCAACGGCGCGAAGATGTATCGCGTGAGGCAGACTTCTACGGCGCAATGGATGGAGCCAGTAAGTTTGTCCGTGGGGATGCCATTGCCGGCCTCGCAATTACTGCCATCAATATCGTTGGTGGCCTTGTGATAGGGATGGCGCAACTTGGGATGTCGTTTAATGACGCCGGCAGCACTTTCATGCTACTCTCGATTGGTGATGGGCTGGTTTCGCAAATTCCTTCGTTACTTATTTCCACATCAGCCGGGCTCATTGTATCGAGAGCAAGCACGGAAGCAAACTGGGGCGAAGAGTTTAAAGCGCAACTCTTTCACAAGCCTCACCCGATTATGCTAACGGGAATTTTTCTGTTCGTGATGGGCCTCGTCCCAAGCCTGCCTATCCTTCCCTTCTGGTTGCTGGCAGCATCCGTCTTTCTATTAGCACGCAACAGAATCCAGGCTAAAAAAGAAGAACAAACACCACAAGCGTTATTGAATGAAGGACAAAAACAGCTCGAAGCCCCAGAGGCTCCAACAGACTTATTGCTGGTGGACCCCCTTGAATTGGAAATCGGATATGCCCTTATTTCTATCGTTGACCCAAGCCAGCAAGGAGATTTGCTTGAACGTGTTCGCATGTTGCGTCAACAGCTTGCGCTGGAATTAGGGCTGGTCATCCCCCCTATTCGCATTCGTGACAATGTGAGCATGGGTGCCAATCAATACACGATTAAGCTGCGAGGCAATCCGATTGGCCAGGGTGAAGTGATGCCAGGATATTATCTGGCCCTGTTATCGGAGGATATTAAAAATCCACCGCCTGGAATTCATGTCAAGGACCCAACATTCGGCCTACCGGCTATCTGGGTTGCCGAGCGCAATCTGCCTGAAGCAGAGCAGCTTGGACTTACTGTAGTAGAAGGGCCGGCTGTAATCACAACGCATTTGCTTGAAGTGCTACGCAAAAACGCGTACCGACTCCTCGACCGCCAGGAGGTCAAGAAATTGGTAGATAAAGTGGGTGAATCTTCTCCAGCACTGGTAGAAGAGTTAACCCCGAGCTTGCTGACACTCGGCTCTATACAGAAGGTCCTTAAGCGGCTCTTGCAGGAAACAGTGCCGATCAGAGATCTCATTACCATCTTTGAGTCGATGGCAGATAATGCCATTCAAACAAAAAATATTGATGTATTAACCGAATATACCCGCGCTTCTCTGGCGCCAACAATTACCAGAAGGTTTGTAGGTGCAGATGGAAAAGTGCATGCCTTTGTGCTTGCTGTTGAATTGGAACAGCACTTGCTCGAAAAGGCTCAACAAGGTGAACTCAATCCGAGTACACTTTCTCTAGACCAACAAGACGTCGACGCTTTGATCAAAGAAGCCGACCGTCTGACCAAGAAGCTTATCAGTCATGGTCACGCACCGGTACTCCTCACATCTCCGGTTTTACGTGCCACCCTGTTCAATTTCTTTTCGCCCGTACTCTCGGACATTTCCGTGCTTTCTTACAATGATCTTGTACTAGATGTATCAGTCGAAGTGGCTGATCAGCTTAGCATATCACAAGAACTACAAGAAGCCTGAGAACCTGAGAGAGCAGGACAATAATTAGAATACATTGAATATCGATAATAGGATCGCATTTCATGAAAGTAAAAACATTAACTGGCCCTAGTATCCATGCTGCTCTTATAGAAGCCCGTCGCTTGTTAGGTGACGATGTAGTGCTTCTGGAATCCATCCCTGCAGAGGGAGATTCACCAGCTCGAATCACCGTAATGGTGGACGTACCTGCGCCGGCTCCAAGAACCAAACAAGCACCGGTTCACGCTGGTATGGCAGAGTCATCGACCATGCAGAGCGCCGGCTACGGATATGCTCGCGGGGCACAATCCGGCGTTGGGACACTAGATCATATGGTGGCAAATGCTGCAGCCGGCTCGGCACGGAATCCAGCAAATTATTCCACCCAACATGCCAATTTTTCCTCTGGGAATCAGGGTGTTGCCGGCCCGGGAAACCGTTCGTCTCTGATGCAACCGTATTCACATGGTCTTGCCCCGGTTGCGAAAAAAGAACGCAATGCGATCTATGCACCGGAAGCCAGTGCCCTTCCTGTAAAAGCCGATCAGATTCAAGAGCTCCTCGAATCCCAGCTACAGTTGATACACAATCGGCTGGATCGGCTGGATCGTAAGTTTGAAGGCGCGATCATCGGATCGGGTATTCGCTGGGCTTCGCACGAGCTCTATTCAAAGCTACTGCGGCAGGGCATGCGTCCATCCACAGTAACGCGTTTCTTTGAGCAGCTTATTTCCAAGGGATTTGAGCCCGATCATGATCCTCAGAAAATCCGATGGGCTCTGGCACAGGTCATTAGAAACAGCCTAAAAATGGCAACGCCGAAACGGTATAGTGGTACGGTCATGTTTATCGGCCCCAGTGGCGCCGGCAAAACGTCCCTGCTGCTAAAATCGGCCACACATCCCAGCTTCTTCGGCCGATACAAATCAACCGTCATCTCAATTCTGCCTGAAAACAGTTCAGATCTACCTTATCAAAACCCGGCAGAATTATATGCACGACATGGCATTTCTGTGCAAACGGTTCAGGGTATTGAAGAAATGAATGAAGCGCTTGACAGAGCTGTAAACTACGACCAGGTACTGATTGATACGCCGCCAATGCCTGTTCATGAAGCAGGAGCACGTAAAATGCTGCTGTATCTGAAGCGACTTGTAGAACCATTGATGCCTGTACAAATTCACCTCGTGCTCAATGCAACCCGGGCCCTGGAAGAATTTGACTCGTCCTATCTGCAGAGACTCCCCTTGAGGACTGATGCCATCGCGTTTACACATCTCGATGAAACCAGAAGCCTGGGAAGGATTGCCGAGTGGATTATGCAAACAAAGCTTCCAGTGCAATTTGCTTCATCGAGCCCTAAAGTACCCGATGGCGTAGGTGCATTTACACCAAGCTGGTTTGTCGAAGAAATGATGCGGATTCTTTAATCCCGGCGATAAATAGACTCCAGGCCGGCGCAAGGAAGCATTGCGCTTCGTTGCCGGCTAAAACGCATCATCTTAGACTCAGAATATGAAACAACAATCTACCACACTGGCTATTGCCAGCGGGAAAGGCGGTGTAGGCAAAAGTATTGTATCTGTAAACCTTGCCGAAACCCTCGCTGCAATGGGCTACCGTGTTGCACTGGTAGACGTGGATTTGGGCCAGGGCGCCTGTTCCTTACTACTTAACGAGAGCCCGGAAGCCAGCGTTCTTCAGTATGCAACGCATACCGTGCTAAAAGAGCAGGTGATACATGCCACTTCCGGAGGATTAACCTTACTACAAGGGGCTCTCGATCCTTCTCAAGTAGGTTTACATTTACGTGCGCTGTTTGAAAAGCTCGACGAATTAGTTCATTCGTTGCAGCAAACGCACGACTATGTAATTATAGATACTCCAGCAGGTACAGAAGGCGCTGTACGATGGGCGCTGGATAAAGCTGACCTGGGCATCCTGGTTCTTGTTGGCGAACCTACGGCCATCTCAGACGCCTATAGACTGGCGCGAATGATTTGGGAAATTGAACCCAGTTATCCGCTTGGTGCCATTGTAAATTTTGCTGATACAGAAGCAGAAGCGCGCAGTATTGCCGATCGCTTTGGCAAAGTAACAGCACACTTTACTGGAAAGGTAACAAAATACCTTGGCTGGGTACCTTTTTCCTCTCAAATCCGCAGGTCGGTGAGCGATCAGGAGCCGGCAATCAGATCTGCAGGACCTGTCAGAAATTCTTTTCAGTCCTTAGCGCATAATCTAATGCAGGACACCCTTTTTTCACCCGTAATGCTGAGTATGAATTAGTTTTGGGAAAAGTACCTTTCCTTTTAATTCATTGCTGGCATACATCTTGAATAGCTCATATCTAAACTTCAAATAAACAGGGACTTATGCGTTCTTTTTTTATTCAGTTCAGTGGATTAACAGGGATTGTAATCTTCCTGAATAACCTTTGGAACAATGCCTCCCTTGAGCGAACCGTATTTGTTAGTCTGGCTGTTGGCGTGGGCATCTATTTTGTACTCATTGCGGGCGAAAACATCATTCAGCAAATCATTAACAAAACGGCGCCGGTCATACCGGAAGAAGCCAAAGTTAAGAACGAAACCCTTGCGGCTAATCCAAAAGGGAAACCAGCTGCCTAAAAAGCACACACCTGAAAACTATTCTGTACTTGCGTTTAACACAGTAACTGCTTCCGCTATGGAGGCAATGTAAACCCTTTATACCTCATGGCCCAAGACCTCCAAAGCCTCGCTGCCCAGCACGCAGAAACCCCTTCTCCCAAAAACAGAGAGTCTGTAGTAGTGGCCGCCGTTCCGCTGGTTAGATCGCTCGTAGGCCGTCTAAGTATCCCGGATCATCCGCTGGCATCCAGAGAAGATCTTGAAAATGTAGGGCTCTTGGGCCTCCTGCAAGCACTCGACGGGTACGACCCGGAACGCGGAACTCCTTTTGTCTCCTACGCTTATGGTAGAATACGCGGCGCATTGGTAGACTATCTGAGATCTATAGACGCGCTTCCAAGAGAACGCCGGCGGCAACTGGCTGAAGCACAACAAGCCGTTGAAACGCTCCGGCAGAGGCTCGGTGCAGAACCTGATGATCATCAGGTAGCAGAACATCTGGGGCTGAGTTTGATCGATTATCATACCTTGCTGACAGATGCGCAATGTCGATTTGCGCTTTCCTTATACGACACAGCAAGCACCGAGGGTGAACAGACGGTAGTAGAAACCATCCCGAATGACGAAGCCTTGATTGCTTTCGACCGGGTTGACAAAGCCTCACTGCACTCATACATCGGCACCTTGATCAAAGACTTGTCAGAACGGGAGCAGACTATACTTGCGCTGTATTACTATGAAAACCTGACCCTGCGAGAAATTGCCGGCCTTCTGGGCCTTACAGAAGCAAGAATTTCGCAAATACTCGGCAAAGTCTTGCTTACCCTGCGTACCCGGTTAGCAAAAACAAAATCGCTGGCGACGTAAATCGTTTAGGGTTTAGGGTTTAGGGTTTAGGGTTTAGGGTTTAGGGTTTAGGGTTATTAAACAATCTTTAATCTTTCCTGGGTATTAATAATCGATAGTTCATTATTAATACATGTGGCCTTTTGCCTCATCAGTATTTAAGGTCAGAATTCCTGAAAACAGCCCCGAACACCTCAAAAACACCCTTTAAGTTTTGAGCACCGCAACCCTGAACCAGGAACGTTGAACCCGGAACTCAGAATCCTATTGTTAAAATTTAACGGGCACGAACAAATCGCTCGATCGTGCCGTATATTGCCGGTCTTTTTATAGATATAAAATAACCGATTGTTGAAGAGGTCTCTCTATGGGATTGATGACCAAAATGCGAGAGAACACGAAGTATGTTCTCTATTTTGTAGTTGTAGCGTTTGGCATCCTGTTTATGTTGCAAGATGCGGGTACTTTTGATACTGTGGGGACAAATACGGCCACAGAAATTATCATGGTAAATGGCGAACCCATTTCCTATGAGCAATACAGAAATGTGCTCGATAACCAGACACGTATTTACCAGAACAGAACGGGCGAGAGCATGACGCAGCAGGCGTTGGATAATGCCCGTGATCAAGTGTATAACCAGCTTGTCGATGGAATCCTCATCGAGCAGGAAATGGATAGATTGGGTATCAAGGTCACTGATGGTGAGCTTGTTGACCTTGTGCTTGGCGATGACCCCCACCCCATGGTTGTAAGCACATTTAGCGATGCTACTGGCAACCTGGATCGAACCCTTTTGCAAAGTTTCATCGACGATCCAACCGCGAGCCAGCAATGGTCTATGTTGGAATCACAGTTGCGTGACACTCGCCGGCGCGAGAAGTTACAAAAACTGGTTGAAGCTACTGTACGTGTTTCTGACGAGGACGTCCTCGAAGAACACCGCAAAACCAATTTAAAAATCGACACCCGCTTTGTTGCACTGCGTTACGCTACCGTTCCAGATGACTCTATCACCTTTGGCGATAGTGATCTTCGGCAGTATTACAACGCCAACAAAGAGGACTTTAAGCGCAAAAAGTCTTACACACTTAATTACGTGTCTATCCCTAAATTACCAACTGCTACAGACACGCTGGCTATTCTCGACGAGATGAATCAGCTCAAAACACGTTTTGCTGAAGCAGAAGATGATTCTCTCTTCCTGGCACGCTATGCCTCTGCAAGGCCTTATGCAAGTGCCTTCTTTGTAGCAGATGATCTGGATTACGATTTATCCGTATCGGTCTACGATGACCTCACACCGGAGCGAATCATCGGTCCAATGGTTGTCGGCAATGAAATCCGCTTGATCAAGATTCAGGAATCGAAGACAGGTGAAGATGAGTTGCTTCGCGGTAGACATATTCTTTTCAGAATTACAGATCGTACGGATGAAGGGAAAAGAAAGACAGAGCAGGAAGCACGCGATGTGAAACGCAGAATCGAGGCCGGCGAAGACTTTGCCACCCTTGCGAAGCTCTTCTCAACCGATAACTCAAATGCGTCCAGAGGCGGAGATCTCGGCTGGTTCGGCCGAGGCAAAATGGTTGAAGCGTTCGAAAACGCTGCCTTTGCAGCACGTACCGGACGCATCGTCGGTCCTGTAGAAACCCAATTTGGTTTTCACCTGATTGAAGTTACGGACCGCACAAGAGAGCAAGTAAGGCTTGCTGACTATGCTCAGCTTATCGAGCCTTCTGTTGGCACAATCAATGCCATTGCAGAAAGACTCAGCGATCTTGAATACTACGCAAGCGAATCTGACGATTTCACCGGAGAAGCGGAGAAGCTGAACCTTGAGATCAAAGAAGTCCAGGTTCAGAGTGAGCAGACGTACATCTCTGGTATTGGCAATAGCCGGCTGTTACGCAACTTCATGGAGTCATCTGGTGAGGGGGCAATTAGCGAGTCTATCGAACTGGATGATGCCTTTGTTGTCGCCCAGTTAGCTGAAATTACTCCTGAAGGCTACCGATCGTTCGAAGAAGTGAAAGCCGAAATTGAGCCTCGCGCCAAAATAGAGAAGAAGAAAGCTTACCAGGCGGCCAAAATGCAGAAAGCATTTGACACCAATGGCTTTGACGGACTTGCTACCGCACTCGGTACAACGGAACGTGTTGTCACGGCTGTGACCTACAATACACGCTCTGTTGCTGAATTAGGTAGCGACCCGGTCTTTAAAGGCACCGTGCTCAGCATGGGAAATGATCAGACTTCTACCGTTGTTGAAGGTCAGAATGGTGTGTTTGTGGTTAGAACCACGAAAGTTGATGCGCCGGCTGAAATCACCGACGTTGAGCGTACGCAACTGCAAACGCAGCTTTCTACGCAGCTCAAGCAACAGGCTACACGCGAGTGGCTTGCCTCCTTGCGCGATAGAGCTGATATCGATGACAATCGCCGCTTCTTCTCCCAGTGAGTTAGTTAAGCAACTCGTTATCGTTTAGAACTTATAAAAGGGCCTCTCGTATTTCGAGAGGCCCTTTTTGTTTTATTAGATTTGACCTTTTATCAAGGGTTAGAATCCAAAGCCGCGACATCAAGCGTAAATGCCTAAATATCAAATACTTAGAAAAAGCACAAAGAGACTCTACATTCTCTTCCTCCCTCTTCTCCCCACCCTCTTCCTCTCTCCTTCCCCTCTAACTGCCCAACCACAATCCCCTCTACCCTACGCCCAATCCATCGTAGACACCCTCTCCTCTCAACACTTCGCCGGCCGTGGCTATCAGCATGATGCAGATGGGCGCGCAGCCGACTTTATCGCACATGCGTTCAGCACCATAGGACTACAACCCGTTTTTGCGGCATACCAGCAATCCTTTCCTATATCTGTAGATATACATACCCAGACCCCTGATTTGAAAATAAATGACGAACAACTGACATTGGGGACCGAGTTCTTGCCATACCCGGGCAGTATTTCAGGGACAGCTGAAGCAACAAAAAGAATCGTCTACGCCGGTGCCGGACTGTATATACCGGAGCTTCAGCTGAACGATTATGACGGGAAAAATCCTACCAATGCAGTTGTTATTCTGGAAGAGCAAATTCCAGAAGCCATTCGCATGAACGAAAAAGTAAACCCGCAATTCCTGGTCACTTCGACCCGCATAGAAATAGCGCGCCTCTTAGGTGCAAAGGCCGTCATCCTGCTCACAAACAATAACCTCGCACACGGATTTACCCCTGTAAACACAGCGATACCCGCTTTTATGGTATCAAAACAACATTGGCCAGAAACAGCAGACTACCTCTCCTACAGTATCCAATCAACGTTAGACTGGGAAACGACCACAACCAATGTTGCCGGCAAGATACCGGGCACAGAAAAACCCGAAGAATACTTGCTGGTTACGGCTCATTATGACCATCTGGGCAGCATGGGCCCTGATTTTTACTTTCCTGGAGCAAACGACAATGCCAGCGGCGTAGCCCTCACACTCGCGTTGGCAGACTACTTCGAGCAACATCCCTTAAAGCGATCACTCGTTTTTGTCGGCTTTTCCGCTGAAGAAGAAGGGCTGCAAGGATCCCAACACTTTGTCGCCCATCCCCCCATGCCGCTCGACAGCATCAGGTTTCTCATAAACCTTGACATGGTAGCCTCTGGAAACCAGGGTATTATGACGGTGGCCGGCAGCGACTTCGAGCCGGAGTACAACCTGCTCACCCAGATCAACGATTCGCTCCAAACAGGCCCGTTAAGCAAACGCCCCAATGCCCCCAACAGCGATCACTACTTTTTCCTCGAACAGGGCGTACGCGGCTTCTTCCTTTACACCAACAAAGGAGATCAACCCTATCACCATCCCCAAGATCTGTATGATTCGCTCGATTGGGATGACTTTATGCACATGTACGAGTTGGTGAAACAGTTTCTGATAGCGCTGGATGCTGAGGAATAGAGGGGAGTCTATGGCTCGTTCCGGGTTTAGGGTTTAGGGTTTAGGGTTTAGGGTTTAGGGTTTAGGGTTTAGGGTTTAGGGTTTAGGGTTTAGGGGTGTTCAGAAAACTGATAGACTCGGTAGCACCTAAGCTTATCAGGTTTCTCGTTATATATCAATCTCAGCTCGACTTTATCCATTTTGCATACCCTTTTGAATAAACTTTTGCGCGGGGATATCCCACACACATTATTGTCGATTTATCCAGCTCTGGCATAGATACCGAGACCTCTCGGTATTACCACACCTTTCTATCTATGCAGATTAAGCCTCTTTTGCGGGCTTCAAATGGATAAAGTCCAGCTAAGAAAACCTTGTAAATCGCTAATTATTACTCGCTAATCGCTAATAAAAAGCACAGAATTAGCGAGTAGCGATTTATTATTGACAATTTACAAGGGATCGTTAGATTTTTCTGAACACCCCTAGTTTAGGGTTTAGGGTTTAGGGTTTAGGGTTCTGTATGCATTTCCGCCCCACCAAATACAACGTGTTCTCCAAATCCTTCGAAATTGAAAATTCCTTGTTCGATGTTCGATATTCAAAATCGTTAAAACTGCACCCAACAGCTTATAAGAATACCCTACATTACCCCTTCCACATCGACCCCATTGGCTTATTAGTTACGTGATGAAGAAGCAAAATGAACCGGCGAACAGCCGGCGGGATTTCCTCAAGAAATCTACCCTTGGCACCTCCCTCCTTGTTGTAAATCCGCTGCCGGATGATCTGACCACTGCCAAACTACAGCCCTCCTCAAAACTGCTGGCGCAGGGCGGGACATTACCAAGACCCATCGCTGAGTGGGCCCTCGATCTCGCGCCTGCCCAGTGGATTTGGTATCCCGCAAACCGGGTCCTTCAAAACACCGTTGTGCTCTTCAGGAAGCGACTGTATCTCAACAAAAAACCTGTATCAGCCAAAGGATGGATCCTTGGGGATAGCCGGTACCGCCTGTTTGTAAATAAGCAGCGGCAACAATGGGGGCCGGCGCCTTCTGATCCGCGATGGTCCGAAGCAGACCCACTCGACTTAACCGATACTTTAGGTGAAGGCGTGAATATCATTGGGGCTGAAGTCCTTTACTACGGGCAAGGCGACGGTACCTGGCCCATTGGCAAAGCCGGCTTCATTTTTTATCTGGACATTACGTTCGAAAACGGTGAATCACAGCGCATCGTATCTGATAATTCGTGGCAAACACAGCTCGCTCGTAGTTGGCGGCCCGGACAATTCAAGCGTTGGTACCTTCGCGCCTTCCAGGAAGAGTTTGATGCCCGCCTCTATCCGCACGGTTGGCTGGAAGCAGCCTATCAACCAGATGATAACTGGCTAACAGCAAAGGATTTGCAAGGTGCA
>JBGCEN010000318.1:0-8803 GCA_045106435.1 Rhodothermales bacterium | reverse complement strand
CCTCATCCATGGCACGATCTTCGCAAATCGGTCTAATCCCCCCCATACCCGCTAAATACCACAGGATTCAAGGCAGTTTGCATGAAGCCAACCCCCTTTTTTATACCTATAAACGTCTCTTTTAGCATATTCACGGTTGTGGGTCTCAGTTTGATGCTGTTGCTAGCGAGGCCGGCAACAGCACAGGAATTCTCTGCAGATTTAAACAACCATCCACTCGGCAACTACACCGAATCGCTGATGGAGTCTGATTTCTCGAGCGTCCAGCTACTGAACAACCTGGGCAACCGGTTTACCCTTATTGATGGCGCTGAAGCCTACGATGGTAAATCTCTCCGCGTAACCTATTTCGCCGGCGAAACGGGTGCTTCCAATAGTGGCGGCCAATTCTTTGCCTTCTTGCCGGCGCAGGAAGAGTACTACCTGGACTATTACATCAAATTTGGGGACGATTTTGATTTTCAAATGGGCGGCAAATTGCCCGGGCTCAGCGGCGGCGAAAGCAATTCAGGAGGCAACAAACCAAACGGCGACGGCTGGAGTGCACGGTATATGTGGAGAGAGGACGGCAACATGGTCGTTTACCTCTATCACATGGATCAGCCCACATCGTATGGAGAAGACTTTGAGCTGAACCGTAACGTAGAACGCGGTACCTGGCACCGGCTTACCCAACGGGTGAAGGTAAACTCAGGTAACAACAACGACGGAGAATTACAAATTTGGTTTGATGGCGAGCTGGTCATGTTACGCACAGACATCCGCTTTAGAAACAACAACCAGGCCCCCGTTGACCACCTCTTCTTTTCTACCTTCCACGGCGGTAACACGCCAGAATGGGAGCCGGACACGGACGGATATGTGTACTACGACAACATTCGCATCGGCACGAACAAGGACGATATTTTACCAGATGCTGACAGCGGACTCCTCACGCAGATAGACAAACCGTCTAACGGTGCCCAATTTGAGGCGCCGGCGTCTATCACGATCGAGGCCTCTGCTTTTTCGCTCGAAAGTGATGTAAGCACTGTTGACATTTATGCAAACAACACGCTTTTAGGCAGCGCCACATCACCTCCTTACTCTTTTAACTGGAGCAGTGTAGCCCCCGGAACCTATTCAATCACTGCTACAGCAACCGATGAGCAAAACGAAACGGTTACGTCTTCTCCCGTCATTATTACGGTATCAGATGTCAATCCTGAAAAAGGCCCGAACCTGGCGCTAAACAAGCAGACCACTGTTACAGCTGAGCAGGAAGGCAACTCCGGATCGGGCGCCGTTGATGGCAGTGCTGATGATAACGACCGCTGGTCGGCCCAGGGATTTGCACAATCACTTACGGTTGACCTGGGTGCTGTACAAAGTGTAAATCTTGCTGAACTCGTTCCTTTTAGCGACAGAGCCTATCAATACACCATTGCAACATCAGTCGATAATTCAACCTTCAACACTGTAGTAAACAGATCGGCCAATACAGAAGGAGGTGCCTTGCTTAGTGATTCTTTCAATCCAACAGAAGCGCGGTATGTCAGACTCAATGTAACGGGTGCGTCCAATTATTCAGGGGAATGGATCAGCATCATCGAATTCCGCCTCTTTAACACTAATGGTGGTTCAGGAGGCCCGATACTTGGTGACACGTCCCTGGATGGCACCATCTCGGCACTAGACGCCTCCCTGATCCTGCAACACAGCGTAGGCTTAATCCAACTCGATGGACAAGCCCTCACAAATTCAGATGTTTCAGGCAATGGCGCAGCATCCACCTTCGATGCCAGCCTCGTCCTACAGCACGTAGTAAACCTGATCAACTGCTTTCCAGCCGAAGCTGGATGTGACTAGGGAGTCTGTGAGTCTGTAAGTCGGTGGGTCTGTAAGTCCAGTGACAACTCACTGACTTATTGACCCACAGACTTATTGACCCACAGACTTACAGACTTACAGACTTACAGACTTACAGACTTACAAACGCTGTTCTTAACCTTCGCAAACATGTTTCCTTACCGAGGATAGCCATCATATCATAGAGGTTTGGACCGCCGGCTACGCCGGAGAGTGCGATACGTAAGGGGGCCATAATCTTGCCCATACCAACTTCTTTTTCTTCAGCCAACGCATGGAGCTGCTCCTCCAGGACCACAGCGCTAAAGCCAGTGCTAGATTCTATTTTTTCGATGTAAGCGTTCAGTAATGCCGGCGTATCTTCTTTCCACCGCTTTTTGACAGCTTTCTCGTTGTATTCTTTCGGATCGTCGAAGAAGTAGCGCACATCTTTAACCAGATCGTGTGCAAAAGACATACGCTCCTGCATGAGTCCGAGAATTGCATCGAGCTTGGCGACATCCACCTGGATGCCAGCAGCGTCCAGCGAAGGACTTACGCGCTTCCTGAGTTCTGCCAAATCAAAACCACGCAGATACTGCTCGTTGTACCATTTGAGCTTATCCAGATTGAACTGCACTCCACTGCTACCAATACGATCGGCTGTAAATGCTTCAGCCAACTCATCCAGCGAGAATAACTCCTGCTCAGTACCCGGATTCCAACCTAGCATGGCGAGGAAATTGATCACAGCCTCTGGTTCATAGCCGGCTTCCTGGTATTGACGCACACTTACAGGAATGCCCATTTTGTCTGCATTGCGCTTTGACAACTTGCCACCCGTGGGGCTAAGAATCAACGGCAAATGCGCAGTCGTAGGCGCTTCCCAGCCAAAGGCCTTATAAAGGAGCATGTGCTTTGGCGTAGATGGCAGCCATTCTTCTCCCCTAATGATGTGCGTAATACCCATCAAATGGTCATCTACCACATTCGCCATATGGTACGTTGGCATACCATCCGACTTTAACAAGATCTGATCATCCACCTCGGCCGTTGAAAAACTTACAACACCGCGTACAAGATCTTCAAACTGAACCTGCTCTCCCTCAGGTACCCGTAACCTGACAACATAGGGCGCCCCACTGTCAATCTCCGATTGTACTTCAGCGGCATCCATGGTGAATGAGTTCTTCATGGACACCCGGGAGACCATATCATATTTCGGAGATGGGTTTTCCGGTGTCGCAAGCCGGCTCCGCATTTCTTCAAGCTCTTCCCTGGAATCAAAGGCGTAATACGCATGCCCTTCCGCAACCAGTAAATCTACATAGTTTTTGTAGAGGTCTTTCCGCTGCGACTGGTAATATGGACCATATTCTCCACCAATATTGGGACCTTCATCATACGGCAATCCTGACCAGACAAGACTGTCCAGCATATCCTGTTCAGCCTCTGCTACATAACGCTGCCGGTCTGTATCCTCAATGCGCAACACAAACGTCCCGCCATGTTTTTTAGCAAAAAGGTAATTGTATAGGGCGGTGCGCAATCCGCCAATATGTAATAAGCCGGTAGGACTTGGGGCGAACCGTACGCGTACGGTATCTTCACTACGATCCATATTAGTCGTTTTAATGCTTCCAGGTTAAAATCAATTGCACTGTACTCCATTGCCGGCCTGCTGTTCAATTTGGGCTGTAGAAATGTTTTCAGATGGATATTGGCGATTAGAATTGGGATGCGAGACACCATCTCAGCAGCGCAATACACATCCCTGCTTCGACTCATGGCGAAGCTGTCCCCTCTCAAGAGGAGATTTTTAATAGCAGGATCAACCGCCAATGCTACCATTTCCCTACAACAGTTCCCATTCCCCAACCACGGACATAGGCGTCAAGGAAGCAGTTCAAATACGTTGAAAGTTAGCAGAGATGCTTTTTTTTACCTAATCAGTCATTACAGCACAGGCACATAGGCGTCAAGAAAACCGTTACCATGCGTTGGCATTTAACTGAGAAGCCCATCTCATCCACACCCGTCATCCCTGCGAAGGCAGGGATCCAGTTTTTTAGCGGGGAACGATCTGCTTTTCTGGATTATTGAATCAGTCGCTTTGCTCGTATCCTGCTTGCGCAGGAATGACGGGCGAAAAATTCGGGTCGTTACAGAGACATTTATTCTAACTTGTTATTTCTGTTGAACGCGAAATAAGACGGGATAGGGATTAAATACCCCTCGCAACCCCGGTCCCAACAAAAAAGGATGCCCTCCGAAGAAAGCATCCTTTTAATAATCAGGTTAAAACCCGTGATGGATTACAAAGAGCCGTTAAGGCAGCTGTGTCCGCATCGCATCGTTTTCAGATACAGCCTCAACCGTGAGTCCTGGATAGAAAACATAAATTGTGCTGGTATTGGATAAAAAGTCTAAATCAGTGAACTCGATAAATTCATCAGATCCAGTAACAACACCTTCTGCTCCATAGACAGGACTGACAATTCCTGATTCTGAGTAACCGTTCAGGTTATTCGCAGGAATAAGTAGACCCGTCAAAAAGACCAACATCGCAGTAACCACGGTTGCTCTTAAGGATACAGCAGCTTTTGTATTCCACAGTGGGCGACGATCTTCTGCACGGTCAATTTTCTTCATCATCACCTTATGCTTTTGCAGACGCTTGAACATTGCGGCATCTAGCGATGGAGGAACGGTGAGGTTTTCTGATCGGCTCATCCGCCGAAACTTCATTACTCCTTCCAACTCTTGCCGGCAATTGCTGCATGCTGCAAGATGAGCAAAAAGGCCTGATTGATCTTCAACCGGCAATTCACCATCTAAAAATGTATGTAAAGCCTCAATGGCTCTGTCTTTTGAGACATCCTCATTGTGGGCCAACGGTTTATCTAAAGGATTACTCATTTATATTACTCCGATCTGTTCTTAGGCAATGAGTACTGCGTGTGCCTTCCGATCTAATCGGCATTTAATTTCTCCGATTCACTCCCTAATACATCTACCATGTATACCCCCAGCTTCTTTCGTGCCTTAAACAGTCGTGACTTTACGGCGCTTAATGTACTTCTGGTTACAGCAGCGATCTCTTCATAAGACATATTCTGATATTCTCTCAGAATAATTACTTCTCGGTAATCAGCCTTCAATTCCATCAAAAATCGATTTACGAGCTCGATTCTTTCACTTTTTTCTAAATCCAAAGCCGGCGTATTTTTTGCACCATGTAAATGCGGTGGCAACGCCATTTCCGGGTCTAGCGGAATTTGCCAGTTGTTACGCCGAAGTTGATTTAAGCACTGATTTCGCGCAATAGTGAACAACCAAGCCTTAAATGAATCTGTCTTCAAAAGCCGTTCCCTGTTTTCGTAAACACGCAAAAATGTGTCTTGCAATACATCTTGTGCCAACTCCTTATTCAGGAGCATTTTTACACAAAACGCGTAGACAGCATCCTTGTAACGATTGTATAGGGAAACAAAAGCAAACTCATCACCGGTCTGAAACGCTTCGATCAGCGCTCTATCGCCATTGTTTAATGTGTTTCCAGACATGAGAAGCCCCAAAATATAGCTACGACTGCATGTAGAGTAGGACCCTTACCATTTACGAAAGTTGCTCTGTAGCAGTTTTGTTGTTCAACATCGTCGTAAGATTAATAAAATGATAAACAAACTTAGCACTAAGACATTGCGTTTTTATATCCCTTTTGTCCTTAGCCTTGCCCTTGTGGCCGGCTGTAGCAGCTCTAGCAATATGAGCACCGTTCAGCCCGATCCTGAACACCTCCCCGTTGCGATCTTTGGGCAAGAGTCATTGAATCTGGATGATTTTGAGTCTCAATACGCAAAATCTGTTGGTAACCGTGATATTGCGGCCTCTGACTCCGTTCCGATGTATACCGAATTCCTTAATCGATATGTAGACTTTCGATTAAAGGTTATGTACGGGCAAGAGCTCGGGTTAAATAATGACTCAACCCTTAACGCTGAGATTGAAACATATCGCAAGCAGCTCGCGCGTCCATATCTGCTTGAAAAAGAGATTCTGGACCCGATTTTAAAAGATCTCTATGAGAAAAAACAGAATATGGTGGATGCAAGCCACATTCTGGTCCGTGTGGGGCGCAGTGCAGGCCCTGATGAAGTAACGGCTGCATATAATAAAATCTCTGCCCTGAAAGATTCTGTTGAGATGGGCATGGATTTCGGTGAAATCGCGCTGCGCAATTCAGAAGATCCCTCAGCCAAGGGAGACCGAATTGGTGCAAAAGGCCGGCTCGGATATTTTGTGGGCGGCATGATGGTCAAAGATTTTGAAGACCAGGCGTATGCAACCCCGGTAGATTCTTTATCTGAAATCTTCAGAAGTGATTTTGGATATCACTTCATGAAAGTACACGATCGCCGCATCAAAGAACCCGATGTATATGCTTCTCACATTGCCGTTCGCTTTATCCCTACCAGTTCAACTGACACGCTTAGTTCTGAAGAACGCATCCAGCAAATCAAAATGCGCCTTGATGCGGGTGAGGATTTTGCTGAAGTTGCACTTGGATCTTCTGAAGATCTCGACAGTGGATCTCGTGGTGGACAAATTGGCAAACTTACCTTCACGCAGCAAGGTATGCCTGAAGAATTCAAAAAAGCACTCTTTGGCCTCGAAAACGAAGGCGACTATTCGGACATTATCAAAACCGATTATGGCTACCACATCATCAAGCTGGATAGACGCGCCGGCATTGAGACCTTCGAAGAGTCGTATGATGAGCTAAAAAACCATGCGTCACGCTTGCCGCGACTTAAAAAAGCTGAAACTGATATGGCGCTGTTGATTCGTGAAAAACACGGATTCTCAGTAGACACAACGTTAACGCTGGAAATTCTTGATGGCCGTCACTTTGGTGTGGCCAACATCCTCGATACGCCGGCTGAACAGCTCAACATGGAAATTGCCTCAATTGGTGATGCGTCTTTCACCTTCAAAAATGTTGTTGATTTTGCTGAAACAGCTTCTATTCCGTTTCAGCCTGATACACTGGGCCTCGTACTTGATGCCATTGACAGATTTTTGAATGACGAAGCACTCAATTACGAAGCGGGCCGCCTGGAAAACAGAGACCCTGAATTCAAGTCTATCCTGAATGAATTTGAAGACGGTTTGTTGCTCTTCAAATTGATGGAAGACTCTGTATGGACAGCCGCTGCGCAAGATACTGCCGGCTTAATGGCCTATCATGCCCCAAGAGCAGATAGCTTCTGGTTTGAAGATCGCACGCGAATTATCAGCTTCAGGCATGTTTCAGACTCACTGCTGGCCAATTACACCACAAAGTTAAACGAAGGGGTTGCGCTGGCCGACGTCATGGACATGATTCAGATGGACACAACTTCGTATGTCAGAATAGATACAACATACCTGGCTCGTCCTAATAATTCTATATATGATCGCGTTTTCACCAAAAAAGCGGGTGAGCTTATTGGGCCTATTAAGAACTCTGGCAACTTTATCGTTATGATTAACGATGGTACGGAGCCGGCCAGACAGAAAACGTTTGAAGAAGCGCGCTCTGAAGTATTAAATGGCTACCAGGCTGTTCTTGAGAAAGATTTGGTCGACCGACTTCGCGAAAAATACAAAGCAAAGAAATATACCCACATGCTAAAAGGTGCGTTTGCTGAGGATAAAAAAGCGATGATGGAAAAACCACAGCTCATGGAAAACACCTCTTCTACACTCGGTTCAAACTGATTGTTATTAGAGACACTGTAGTTAGTGACACTACAGTTAGGGACACTACAGTTTGAGACACTACAGTTTGAGACACTGCCCAGCGCCCAAATGGCTAATTGCCGGGCCTGGTGCAAAAGAATTCGCAAAGCGAAGAATGGATAAGAAGGTGCTTTACTTCTCATTGATTCTTCGCTTTGTCGTCTCTAAATTTTCTTGTTTGGTCGCAATACGGTACTTCTATTTGCGTTATACTTACACCGGACTGTATCAAAATTGAGCATTGAACACCAGGCAAGAAATAATTTCGAAGTGTTTTAAGAAACTGTTGAGATTTGAGGTTCACAATTGAGAGAGAGGAGATTTTGAGTGATTTTGGATACGACGTTTTTGAGCGCATAGCAGCGTTACGTGTGACACGAGGGCGCAGCCCGACTGATGCAAATAAAAAAGCGGATTCAAAAGCACCAAAAGATCGCTCACTCAATGTGAAGATTAAATCTCAACAGGTTCTAAATCCTTCGATGTTCAAAATTCCTTGTTAGGCATTCGATATTCACGTTATTCGACCAAGTTATTCACGATTACCGTGGCCATGTCATTATTTAGTCGTCTTTTTTCAACTGTTGCCCTCCTGGCACTGGTTTTTGTCCTCTCTGCCTGCAAAAAAGAGCAGGAAAATGTTGATTACATCGCACGAGTTGGCGACCGTTTGTTGACACAGGAAGATTTGGGGCCGCTGTTCCAGGTGTTTGCCGTAGGGCAGGATTCATCCGAAGCGCTAGAGCAAATAGCTGAGGAATGGGTCAAAAACGAGCTTATCACGCAGGAAGCGATCCGCCGCGGCCTCAGAAACGACGAAGAAGTTCTTCAGCTTCTTGTTGAGAATGAGCGCTCTCTGCTTGTAAGCACTTTTGTATCCCGCCTCTATCAGGACGAATCACTGGATCCCTCTGAAGAGGAAATTGAAGCCTATTACGCCCAAAATGTCGATCAACTGGCACTTAGGGAAGATTATGTACGCGTCAGATATCTCGCCAATAGTGATGCGGCCAAAGTTGAACAGGCAAGATTATTATTAAGAGATGCCACGGTGGCCGGCAAAGCCGACTCCCTCTGGCCCTCCCTTGTCAATCGCTTTGCAAACGACCAAGCTGCTGCTATGATGCTTTCAAGCCGGTTTTATCCGCGCAGCATCCTCTTCCCTTCAGCACAGCTCAGGGACATGGTTACC
>JBGCEN010000317.1:0-67963 GCA_045106435.1 Rhodothermales bacterium | reverse complement strand
CCGTCCGTAGTTCTTGCAGCGATAATGAAGGCCAGGAATATACCAACAAAACTGAGTACTTGTCGGATTCCCCCCGTCATCATTCCCCTTGCGAGTCCAATAAGTACCACAACCAGTATAATTAAGTCTATTGTATTCATACATTCTGAACACTCTGCCCATAGCCTATTCTCGTGAATTGCATGGCAAAGCGTTTGTAACTGAGATTTCTGTTATTTCCACAAGGTGACATAATAGCGATCTCTTCGCTAAATCGTACCAAGAAATTGCGAAGGATGCTTTTAGATGGGTCGTGTAAACAACAGGCCGGCGTTAAAGCCATCCTGCACAGTTCAAACAGACAATATTTAAACCATACAAGAGAGGCGCCCAGCCAAGTTGTAGCGCCTAATTTAAAGCAAGCAAGTTTATTCACCAAACCTGTTTGGAAATGAGGTGGTGATAATTGTCAGATGACAGTCTTCAGGTGTCAGATAACTCAACCCAAACAGGAATACTTATACGAGAATAAAAATCTCGTTTGTAGATATGCAAAATAACAGATACACAAAAGCCAGATGAACCGCCTTAATAAAAGCGTTTCACCTGACTAGAAAAGAAGTTTCTCCACCCTTATTCAAACAAGGATGATACAAATGCGGTAACATTCGAAGATATTTTGCCCTCTAGTTTATCATACTCTGTATAGAACTGTCGATAGAATCGCTCAATCGCCATTTCTTTTTTGTATTTCTCTACGCTCGTAGCTACAGCTGTGCGTAAAGCACCATCAAGCATCTCCGGATACCGTACGTATTGCTCGATCAAATTTTCATTGATCTTTCCATTTATCACGCCTGAAATACCGTTTAAAGAGGCGTGCAGGGGGAATTCAAGATTCGAACTTGTCATATAGTGCTTAAACTCTGCTCCATAAAGAGCAAAAAGACTAAGGTCGGTGGTAAGAAAAGCTCACTCTAGATATACATATCAGAGGTAGCTTATTGTGAATAAAACAAGATTTGTGAATTCATAAACCGGGAAGGGTTTATACTCGGCCGGGTGGTTACACATTGGTCCTGAAGTAAAAAATATTTAGAGGTGTTAAACCAATCACGCTCTAAATTGATAGGTATGTGACTAACACACGAACCTATCCACAGGAGTTCTTCGCCTCAGGAATGTGATAAGTCTAGAGTACTTGTGCTCCTTAAACCTGCCCAAAAAGCACTTTAAAGGAGCTTGCAAACCTCTATGTCACGAATCTGTCAAACTTTGTACACAATTCGTTGCAACTTGGAATTGTTGCGGAAAGGGCTTTTATCCATTCTTCCCTGCCTGCTTTTATTCCAGTTCAAGCAGTTCAAATCTAGCTCCCGGATGGCACGCGAATTGCATCTTAAGGTTTACTTCTTCCGATTTACTCGTGAGAGGTTAAAGTCTACCGAATCAGCCGACGATACGATCTATACGTAAACTGTATATAAATACGTATTTGTAGAGATTTATGCGGAACCTGATCGGAGTATTGATATACTACTCTTACATCCATTATTGGCAAGGCCTTTAAGGGGTCTTTTGTAAGGGATTACCGCCCCCGCCTAATCTTGTTCGTTCACCGGTTATCTGCACTGTTTGTTACCGGTCATTCCTGTTCCGTGTGTTTCTTCGCTTTTGTGTCGTCGGCATTCTGCATATATACGCGCGCGCGACGAATTTAAGCATAATAGAAAAGGGACACGTTGAACGGTTTGTAGCCGGCCAACAAATAGCTAGCTCGCGTCATTTAAAGGATCTATGGAAAACAATTCATACCCCGTTAACAGGGGTTTCTACCAAGACTTACCAATGCCTTACGGCGGCCCCCCAGATCCACGCTTTTCACCTAATGCATATCCACGTCAGCAGAATGAAGCAAAATCTTCTCTTCATGAAGCATTAGAAGTACTGCGCCTTGGCAAGTGGTACATCATTGGTGTTACGTTGTTGGTTCTTTCAGCCGTTACAGTTTACACCTTTGTAGCGGAGCCTGTCTATGAATCATCTGCAATTCTGATTATTGACAAGGATGCTTCAAAGGTTAATGAAGCAAATCAATTGTCGTTTGCAAAGCCAGGAGTCTTCAGTAATTCCGGCATAGACAATCAGCTGCACTACCTGAGAAACTCAAGAGAGATTGCACAACATACTGCAGATCGCTTGATAGAGCTTCGTACATTGCCTGGCACATCTCAGCCATTAAATGTACTTACGCTTGCTACATCCAGTGATCAGCTGGCCTCGTTGTTGCAGGAAGAAATTCTCAGCTTTACCGCCGGCAGTGAAGGCGTTGATGCTATAGAGATCATTGCTACGAGCAATTCAGCAGCTGAAGCGGCAATTATCGCAAACTATTACGCTGAAGAATACATTTCCGAAACGGCTGACATGAGTCGCGAGGATCTGACCAGGCAACGCCTGTTTTACGAAAAACAGTACGCTGACAAAAAAGTTGAGCTTGACCAAATTGAAGGTCGCCTGGCTAACTATATGAATAGCGGTAACGCTGTTGCACTGAACGATCGGACGAAATACACCGTTGCACAAATTGCCACCATGCAAACCATGCTCGAAGAATCAAAAATCGAGTTAAGCATGAGTGAGTCAACCCTGTTGGCTTTGCAGGAAGAATTAACCGGTATCCTGCCCAATATTGCAACAGCCGTTTCATCGACTACTGAAAAGCAGATGAACGAAGTTCAGGATCAGATTACAACGCTTGAAACACGTGTTGATCAAATCTACAAGAGAAATCCCGAGCTACGTGCCAATCCAACAGCGCATCCAGATCTAAAGGCCTATCACGATGATATCGCCCAGTTGCGCGTTCAGCTGCACTCGCTGTCCAATGACCTTGTTGATCAGTGGGACAAGATTGGATTTTCGCAAGATCCAAACAAAGCCGGCATCAACATGACTTATCTGGCAAATCTCAAACGCCAGACAGTCGAGGAAAAAGTTAGCATCAGTGGACGACTCGCCAAGGTCAGAAGCCTTGAAAGAAGACTCAGAGAGTATGATGAAGAACTCAAAGAGATTCCGGGCACGATGGTGAATCTCGCGAAACTCCAAAGAGAACAGTCATCTACAGAAGAACTCTTTACCATTCTTGGGCAAAAGCTATCTGAAATCACCATTGCAGAGAAATCTGTAAGTGGATTTGCAAAAGTCCTTAGCCCTGCTTTAAGCGCTAAAGATCCAATCAAACCCAAAAAACTCATCAACATGATCATGGGCTTGATGCTCGGTTTGATGATGGGTATTGGTGTAGCAGTAGCCAGACGCAAGTTTGATACGAAAGTCTACTCTCCAGATGACCTGAATGACCGCGACATCAACATGCTGGGCGTTGTGCCTGACATGCGTCAGTTGATCAAGAAGGAATTTGGCAAGCGATTGAAAATCGACTTTGAAGGCAGGGAAGTGAGTACTTCACTTGCTGCACTCATTGCGCCGATGTCGCCAATTGCCGAGGCTTATCGCCGGCTATATATTAAGATGCAATTCAGCCGCGATGACATGGGCATTCAGAACTTGATGATTACAAGTCCGAAAGCCGGCGCCGGCAAAAGCACAACGTCACTCAACCTTGCGTTTACGACCGCCCAGGCGGGTAAAAGAACACTGGTAGTTGACGCTGACTTGCGCAGGCCTTCTTTGCACGACAAATTAGGATTGCCTGAAGGCCCAAGTCTCCTTGAGTTATTGTCTGAAGACGAAAGCCGATGGGATTCGGAGCGGTTCTTTACGGGGATAGAAAATGTCTATGTTATTACAGGCATCCCTGTATCACAGCCGGCTGAGCTGCTTGGTTCACGGAAGATGATTGACTTAATCGAAAGATTCCGGACCGAATTTGACATTATTATCTTTGACACACCGCCTGTTCTGGGATGTGTTGACCCTGTACTCTTATCTCGTCAGTGTGATGGCGTGGTTGTTGTAGCTTCTTCTGATGGTACCGACATGGAAGCACTGAACCAGACGCTTGAAGAACTGAAAAGTGTGAATGCCAAAATACTTGGGACAGTATTAAATAGATTTGATCCTTCTAGTATGTACGGCTATAAAAATACATATGGATATAGTTACGGCTCTAACAGTTATGTAGCCAGCTAAGCCATTTCATTATTGTTCTGATTTAACATTTCCAGTATTATTTATTAATCCATTTCCCCCTAATAGTTATGTCTATTATTGCTCCAGCTTCAGGAGCGAGCGCCCGGTGGGTGCTCGCTCTTGGCCTTATATTATGCTTCCAATTCGTTCACACTGCGCACGCACAGGTCACTAATCCTGATTCAGGAGCACGCTTTGGCCGAATAGAGGATACAGATACAAACATCGATGCGTTTTACTATCTCGTCGAACCTGGCTCTGCTACCATTCAAATCTCAGCCTTTGGAAAAATCAAGAATCCAGGGGTATATGTTCTTGAAGAAGGGTCAAACCTCGCGTTGTTGTTAGCACTGGGCGGCGGTCCAAGCATATTTAGCCAGCCGGATGTAAAAGAAACTGTTACAGTTCGCATGTACCGGAATTCCGGCAGTGCACGATCGCTTGCATATGAAGCATCTTTTAGCGAGGTCATGGACCGCGCTGCGGATTCCCCGACACTCTCTGAAGGAGATATTGTTATTATCGACATTGAGCAGAAACGGAAAATGAATTGGCGGGATGTTTTCACCGTCATTGGACCTCTTCTCTCTACATTATTGCTGGTTGAACGGCTAACTTCTGGAAATTAATTTTTATGCCACAAGTAGGAAAAACTGAACCCATTTTTGTTGCCGGCCATCGTGGTCTGGTAGGCTCAGCCATTGTCAGAAGATTAGCGGCTGGTGGATACACAAATATTATCGTTAGAACACGCCAGGAGCTAGATCTCCTTCGCCAGGCAGATGTTGAAGCATTTTTCAACGAATATAAACCAGCGTGCGTGATTCTTGCAGCGGCCAAAGTTGGTGGTATTCATGCCAACAACACTTATCCTGCAGATTTCATTAGCGACAACATAGCCATTCAGGCAAATGTCATTCGCGCTGCACATCAGGCAAAAACGAAGCGTCTGCTTTTTCTGGGCAGTTCGTGCATCTACCCCAAACTGGCGGAGCAGCCACTACGGGAGGATTGCTTGCTGACAGGCCCGCTTGAGCCAACAAATGAATGGTATGCCATTGCCAAAATCTCTGGCATCAAAATGTGCGAAGCCTATAGAAAGCAGTATGGTAGTGACTTTTTCAGCGTGATGCCAACCAATCTATATGGCCCACATGACAACTTTGACCTTCAAACGAGTCATGTTTTGCCGGCACTCATCAGAAAATTCCACGAAGCCAAAGGCACAGACGGCATGCCAGATGCTTCCGTTACACTATGGGGAAGCGGTACACCCTTGCGTGAGTTTTTGTATGTAGATGACATGGCAGACGCTTGTGTGTTTGCCATGGAGCAATCTTCAGAGGCCATCTTCAGCATTGCCCCTGATGGCATTCTGAATGTAGGGGCCGGCAAAGACATTAGCATTCGTGGACTTGCTGAGCTTATCAGATCAATTCTCAATAGCAAAAGCGAAATAATTTACGACGCATCCAAGCCAGACGGCACACCTCGAAAATTGATGGATGTATCCAGAATGGAAAAACTTGGATGGACGGCAAAAACGTCTCTTGAAGATGGTATCAGAATGTCACACGAGTGGTTTTGCGATAACTATTTAGCCACCTCGTAAGCAATCTATTCATAACAGCATCCTATTGTGTTCAAATTGGCTGAGCCTGTCGGCATCTTATTTGCCGGCTCAGTAATTACAAAACTAAATCTATTAATTAGGGAAAGAAATAAGGAAATAGAATGGAAAATCGGCGCGCATTAATCACCGGTGTCACGGGTCAGGATGGAGCCTATCTAGCTGAGCTCTTGCTTGCAAAAGGATATGAAGTCCACGGGATTAAAAGAAGAGCAAGTTCTTTTAACACACAACGGATTGATCACATCTATGAAGATCCGCACAACAGCGGTGCCCGATTCAAATTGCACTACGGCGACCTGACCGACTCTACGAATCTTATCCGTATTGTCCAGGAAGTACAGCCCGACGAGATTTACAACCTGGCTGCACAAAGCCACGTGCAGGTCAGTTTTGAAACACCTGAGTATACAGCAAATACCGATGGACTGGGTACTCTTCGCTTACTTGAAGCCATTCGCATTCTCGGACTGCAGGAAAAAACGCGATTCTACCAGGCTTCAACATCAGAGCTTTACGGTAAAGTCCAGGAAATTCCTCAGAGCGAAACTACCCCCTTCTATCCAAGAAGCCCGTATGCCGTAGCCAAACTTTACGGATACTGGATCACTGTTAACTATCGTGAAGCATACAATATGTATGCTTGCAATGGTATCCTATTCAACCACGAAAGCCCGCGCCGTGGCGAGACTTTTGTGACAAGAAAAATTACCCGTGCTGCAGCACGTATCAGCATTGGCCTGCAGGACAAACTATTCCTTGGCAATCTCGACGCAAAGAGAGACTGGGGACATGCGCGCGACTATGTTGAAGGCATGTGGTTAATGCTACAGCAAGACAAGCCTGAAGATTTTGTCCTTGCAACCGGTGAAACCACAACGGTACGAGATTTCTGTAACGCAGCATTCAATTCCGTAGGGATCGAAGTTGCATGGGAAGGCAAGAATGAAGAAGAAAAAGGATACAGGAAAGATACCGGCGAAGAGCTGGTGGCTGTAGATCCACGCTACTATCGCCCAACCGAGGTAGAACTTCTCCTGGGAGATGCCGCAAAAGCACGCGAGATATTGAACTGGACACCCAAGTGCAGCCTCGCAGAAATGGTTGCCGAAATGGTTGCAGCCGACCTTGCTACCGCAAAGGCAGAACTGACACTCAAAGAAAATCACCCTGCCTGATCGCGACCAATCCCAGTCAATGAGTAAATCGAAGCCTGTTTCCCGCAGGAATTTTCTCCAGCGTATGGGAATGATTGGCGCCACCAGCCTTGGCGGTGGCGCCATTGTTTCGTCATGCACACAACCATCGTCGAACACTGGCACACCGGGCCTCCCCGCCCGAAGCAGTGCTTTTGTCATTGATGATTTCGAACGCAGTGATTCATTTTCCATTGGTAATGAATGGGAATCTATGAATCCTGGATACTGGGAAATCAAAAACAATGTGTTGCGGCGACGGCTCACCAATGAAGGCGACAAAAGGCCCGGCGACTGGTTTCCCTGGCATTATGAAACCCATCGTGATCAAAAAATTCCCATAGATCGTGATCCGTCTTTACCCTTTGGAATGATATGGCGGCGCGACTGGCAGCTTTCTGGCAATTTCTCCATTCGTTTTGATTTTAAGGTTCTCGCCCTGCCAGAATACGCACCAAAGCCTGCAAACCAGTCTGAAGCACAAGAACTACAAACCCAGCCCGGATATGGTGTATTAGGCCTGGCTTTTGGCTCAAGCTGCCTGCACGAAAGCTGGACGGGGAGCAATACCGGCCAGGAAGTCTCGCTGCTCAAGTCCCTGCTACCCGGTCAAAACACAAAAGAAGCCGCATGGATGGCGCTCGTTTCAGACGACGCCAATTTTGGATTTTACAGCCATCTCACCGATGACCTGAATCCAGTTGACGAAAATGCGGCGCTAAATTTTGGCAAGCTTAAAGCCGGCGCTATCGGATCGATTACCCTTTTTGTAGCCGGCGACGATGAGCAGTACGCTGATATCTCTGCCATCCTGCAGATTGATGATGACTGGCATACAATTCAGTTGCCACGCGTCAATCGGATGTTGTATACCAACGGGTATTTCGGTCTCGTAGCAAGAGGATTGATTGACTTTGAGGTTTCTAACATCTCACTTGATCCTGGCGAAAACCTCCAACTCAGTGTTCCAACCAATGAGCTTCAAGTGTGTTATCCCCTTGGAGACACGCTGACCAAAACTGCAGCGGGATGGCAATGCAAATTCATCTCAATATTCAGGAATCATGGACAGGAAGTTGCGCTAAGAATTTCCGACACGGAATTTCCTGCAGAAGGTTGGGCAAACGTTCCTGTAGCAGCAGTTGCACCTATTGTAACAAACAACTTCAGGCGCAACACGGCAGTGCTAGATGCACAACTCCCCTACCCGCCTGATAGCCGAACCCTATATTATACTGTATGGAAAGACGGTGTCGACGTAACTGAAGATCTCCGCATAGGCTCAAATAGCGTTGGTCCGGGGACGGGTTTTATTGGGAAAGTACCCCGCACCGGACAATATATCGGCCGCTTGCCTCAGTTGGTTGCACCTTACAAAATTTGTGGACTGAGCTGCCATTCTATACACAAAAACAACCCCGACTTACCTGATTGGCAAGAATATCAGTCCTGGTACGTACACGACCAACCGACTCCTCGCGCTTTTCAACACCTTGAATCTTATGACTTCCAGGTGATGCTTTGGGAAGATGATGTCTGGTACCTGGAGCTCATGTTTGCTCCACCCAGCACGGACGATGCCTATAAAGTAATCAACACAACCATCGCCGGCCCGACCACGCGCTGGCAAATGATGCGGCACTGGAATGTTATAAACCCCGGAGATCACGACTTCGGAATGGATGACGTAAAAGGCCCAGAGCAGTTGATTGTCAGAAAAGAAGAAAATACAGGCCAGGATCCGGCGTACATGCGTCGTAATTTTCAGATTGTGCAACACCTGATTTCTGGTGACGAAGCACCCGACGCTGTTTCCAACCCTAAAAACTGGCGCAAATGGCGAATGCCGGCCAAGGATTTCAGCATCTACATCATGGATGCCAGGCTCTGGCGAACGTCACAAGACACGCGCATCTGGGATGACGAAGGCTGGGGGCATCTTGACAACGCCTATGACCGCGCCAACCCTACGCGCACCCTCCTCGGCGAAGAACAATTTAGCTGGCTTGAACAGCAGATAAAAACCGACGCCTCTCCGCTGGTCTGCGTTACAGGCATCAACGGACTGCATACCATTTGGTCTGGCGTAAAAACAAACAGCGAAACAGGACAAAAATTCGAGCAGCGAGATCGTGTTGTTGCAGACTATGCCGGCTGGGTTAAAGCAGCTTCCGACCGCGTCTTAAATCTGTTAGGTAGTCGGGAAGGCATTACAACCGTTTACGGTGATGTACACAACGGCTGTATAATGGTAAACAAAGAGCACAGACTTCCAGAATGTTGCTTTGGCCCTATTGGCCGGGGCTCCGGGCGCTCTCCCAAAGAAGACTTTGGCGAACGCATGGAAGACTATGACGGGCGCACGTTGCGAGTTTACGCATTATATCATGCAGATTATGAGTCACCAAGCCTGAGAAGCAGAGAAGGTGTATTCTATTGGAATTTCCTCCAAATGGAATTTAACCCGCAATTGGAGGATCCAAATACGAGCCTCGCGATACGAAACCTGGTAGATCCACCAGACGAGGACCCACGCGGAGGCAGTGCGCTCTATCTTGCATCAAAAGACACAGGACGCCGGCCAACCAGTGCCTTACCAGCCACATTGTTAATACCCGATGCGGATGTACAAATTAGTACCCTGTCCGGTGAACTGATCCGCGGTACGCGAACAGGTCTGGACGGAACGATGCCATTAACGAGACTAAACAGCGTAATGCCGCAAACACCGCTTTTGGTCACTGCCTACTCAGACGTAAAGGCGGTGTCGCTTATTATCCAAACATCAGCGTTGGCATAACAATAGAATTGATATCTTTGTAGATTGTTTAGGCAACAAAACTGATGACTACAATATTGCAGTCGATATATCAATAGTATAAAAACTTTTTAAGGTAGCCGGCCTAGCTAACAAAAAAACAAAATGTGCCGGCTAGCCAGAATTTTTCGATATAATATTTACTTTTTAGACGTCACCCAATGTCCAGCCTTTTGGAAAACATAGGAAGCAAATGGAGCCCGGTAGAGCTCATTGCGCTCTGCATTGGTGCCGTTTTGTTTTTTGCCATTCTTGTGTTCGGCGGCGAGAAAATCGTCATCCTGCTGAATGGCCTGTGTGCTGCACTTATCTTCTTTGTGATTGCCTATCGCTATCCTTCTTTTATGATAGCCTTGTGGGCATTCTCTACCCAGGTCATGGTTGAAATGATCATTTGGGACTATTCCAAATACATAGAGCCATCGATAAATATTGGCGGCGGCATCGATATGTT
This sequence comes from Rhodothermales bacterium, assembly GCA_045106435.1. GTDB lineage: Bacteria > Bacteroidota > Rhodothermia > Rhodothermales > JAHQVL01 > JBCCIM01. Next base: position 57,728 of record JBGCEN010000317.1, on the reverse strand, counting down.
ATATGGAGACCCCATATTATTCAGCATGTTGTCCGCCATGATGGCAAAGCTCTTTATCGGCGATCCAAGGGCGAAAAGAGCATTCTTCAAGGAGATGTCAATCTGGAGTATCTTTATGCTCTGGATGATTTTTGAACTCGCCAGATCAGCCTCCATGTTTGGTCTGGTTAGCCCACTGGGTGAGTTCAGAACGTATTTCAGGGAGATATTGATCATCCCTTACATCGTGATCTTTGCGGCTACACGGGCTGAGCAATGGAAAATGTTCAAGGTCCTGATATGGGTGACCATGATCATGATTGCCATTGGGTTATTCCGTGGCGGCTACGTACATAAATTCAGATTTGCAGCGTATGCAAAATGGCTGTATCAGCATGGCTCACTTGGCCTTGTCTGGGGTACACTTGGCATTTACTTAATGCAGCGCTATGGATTCTGGAAGTATGGTAATTTTTGGTTTGCCACACTCATTGCCCTATCGATGGCCCTCACGGTTATTGCTAGCCATAGGTCCGTCTGGCTTGCAGCCATGGTATCGATGTTTGTGCTGTTTCTCATGGGACATTTAAAGCTGGGCAATCTGATGAAGATGGGGATGGCTGCTTTCACAGCCCTCCTCTTGATCAACTTTTTTTATGATGATCTGGACCTGGTCGGCTTCATGGAAGAGCGCCTGGTAGCCTTAACAGATCCGACCAAAGATGAGACGGCAAACTGGCGTTATCTCATTTGGCTCGATGCCATTAAGCAATCAAGCGCGCATTTACTCGAGGGCAAAGGCCTCGGAAATTACTTCATGATGCGCGCGCCGAACGGATTGATTGTGACTAAAATGCTCCATAACCAATATGTCCAGCTACTATATCAAGTTGGACTCATCGGCCTGCTACTCTATTTAGGTTTTGTTATTCAGATGTATGTTAGATTAAAAAGAACCTATAAAGAGACGGCTGATCCATTCTATAAAATGACTTGCCTGCTTGCACTCGTAATTATTCTGGGCTCATCGGCCTATTATATCGCTTACGATTTCGAACCATTTACATGGATGTTTGTGGGGCTCGGCATGGCGATAAGCCTAAACCATACTGAACAAAAAATAGCCATGCATCAATACATGCGCGCTATGAATGCACACTATAATGCATAAGTATATTCAACATATTGACTGCGTGGCCATCAGTATTGTGTAGTATTATAATATTATGAGAAAAGCTTTTATTAACTCCCTTCCTAAATCAGGTACACACCTGACAGCCAAATGCCTCAAGCTCATGGGTTATTCCGAGCTTGACCATTTGGGTTCTGCTCAAGTGATTAGCCCGAGCATGTTAAGTAAATTCCGAAGAATGGCGTGGTATCCATTCTCGCAAGGGTACCTGCTGGGCATTGATACGCCCGTTGAGGTATCCAAACGCATTGTTCGCAACCGGCTAAAAAAAGGGAAACCTAACACCTTTTTTACAGCACACGTTGGGTATTCGACAGCTTTATTGGACGCAATTCTGGAGCATGGCATTGCCCCTATTGTTGTCCACCGTGATCCCCGTGCTGTATTGGTCTCTTTTGTGCACTATGTGACAAAACTCAAAGAGCATGTATTACATAGTGAATTCAAGGATCTAAGCGAAGAACAGAAATTCCAGTATGTTCTGGAAGGACACCGGTTTAAGAAAGCATACCTCGAACCACTTCGTACCAGATGCCTTGCCCTCGATGGATGGCTTTCCTCTGACCAGGTATTAAAGATTCGTTTTGAGGACCTTGTGGGAAGCAAAGGAGGCGGCACCATTGAATCCCAGGAGCAAACGGTAAGCAATCTCTGCCAATGGCTTGAAATTCCTGAGTCGAAGTCAACCGGTGTTGCAGATGAGCTATTTGGCCCAGGCCGGCACACCTTCCGCAAAGGCCAGGTAGATTCATGGAGAAATGAGCTCTCTGATGAAAACATCAAGCTTCTGGAAGACAAACTGGGTGACGTATTGCAAAGATGGGGCTACGCCGGCGTATATAATGAATTGGAAGTTTAGGGGTTAACTGCAGTTTTCAGTCGCCAGTATTCGGTTGTAAGTTTTGGGATGTAAGAATGATGATTATTTTTATATAAATAGCATCTCAATGCTGATATCAACCTGTTGTATGGTTGAAATAGTCTCTGGATTGAACGAAGAACTCATTGAATAATTAATAACTCATTTCATTAAGCAAAGCATTTCTTTTCAAGATTATTATTAGTGCAGCGCGTATTGATTAGTAGGTTTTACGACCTAGAGGAGATGAAGCATTCCCATGTCAAGTAACTCGAAAAACTGGATAGAGCGCTTAAAAGGACAGGACAATCTGGCCCAGTTTATTCGTGGATCAGGTGGCGGGTTTTTGATCAAGATGCTCTCCACACTGGTCATCTTCGCTTCCACAATGGCGCTCACCCGTTTGCTTGGTAAACAAGAATGGGGAGCCTATTCCTTTGCTATTGCCTGTCTGAGCACGTGCCTGATTATTGCACGGTATGGTTTTAATAAGTCTGCGATCCGCTATATAGCTTCCTATCGATCAAAAAAAGAATGGGGATTGATCAATGGATTTGTCAGATACAGCCAGCGAACCTCGTTCAAAATTGCCATTGGTCTCTCCCTGGGCTTTGGGCTCATTATTTACCTTTCCCGCTCCTATATCATCGCAAAATACGGCGATGACGCTTTTTACAACTGCCTGTTAATTGCCCTGCTTTTTTTACCCCTGGTGGCACGTCTGGAGATCCAGGAAGGCATGCTAGATGGCTTGAAACGCGTTGTTTTGTCGCAGCTATCCATGCGCACCCTGCGGCCGGCGCTGATCGCAATCGCGATGATCATTACATATTACTGGACAGATATAGGCCGCATTACAAGAGAAGCCGGCGACATTGTCCTACACGCAGAACTCGCGATTTTCATCAATCTGGCGGCCACCATCTGCGCAGTTTTCCTTTCTTACTACCTCGTCAAATCTGCCGTCCCAAAGCAAGTTGGTACTGCCCAGCCCGAATACAACAAAAAAGAGTGGTTTAGTACCTCGCAAGACATGATGCTGACATCAGGGTTTAACTATGTTCTGATCTCGGCAGACAGCTTAATGCTTGGCATTATGCTCAACACTGATGCGGTTGGCGTATACCGGATTGCCTCACAAGTAGCTGCAGCCATCGTTATTGCCCTAACGGCAATGAATGGTATTCTCCACCCTATTGTAGCGGATTTACACGCAAACAATAAGCGTCAGGAATTACAACGCATCGTTTCATTAGGCGCAAATGCAGTGTTCGCGCTTTCCATCATTGGTGGACTTATTCTCTATTTTGCTGCCGACTTCTTGCCTTTACTTTTCGGCGCTGAATATGTTGAACCTATTCCCCTGCTTAGAATCCTTATTTTCGGTCAAATTTTCAATGCCTGCGCCGGCCCAGCTGTATTGCTTTTAAATATGACGGGCCATCAACGGGATGCGGCAAAGATCATGGCTATCGGTGCATTACTCAATTTGGTTCTCAATGGCATACTGATCACCAGTATGGGCATCAAGGGAGCCGCCATTGCAACGATTGTTACGACCTTGTTGTGGAATATTGGTGCTGCAATGGTAGTTTGGTATCGACTTAAAATTGTAAGTTTCGCGTTGTGGTGGCCTAAAAACAAGAAAGCATCTTAAGTGTCTGAATCTGTCGCACCCATATTTCTCTTTTCATTGCCACGCAGCGGCTCTACACTGCTGCAGCGTATTCTTGCCAAGCACGACAAGATAGATACGGCCGCGGAGCCCTGGTTGCTGCTCCCCATGTTAAGCACGCTGCGCAGTGAAGGCATTTATACCAACTACGACCAAAATGCCGTTGTCGATGCCATCAAAGACTTCTACACCTCCATCGACGGAGGCCGGCCGGCGTTTCTGTCTGAAATACAGGATTTCACGCTAAACCTGTACAACCGGCGAGCGGAAAAAGGCGCAGTGTATTTCCTCGACAAAACGCCGCGATACCATCTTGTTGTTGAAGAAATCATGGAAGTATTTCCAGATGCCAAGTTCATCTTTCTCTGGAGAAATCCACTTTCAATCATTGCCTCTATGCTAGACACCTGGCATAGAGGTCATTGGTATCTCTACTTTTTCAAAGTTGATTTATTTGAAGGATTTGCCAAACTGGTGAAGGCATACACAGATAATAAAGACCGTGTGCTCGGCGTCAATTACGAGGATCTCCTGAAAGACCCGGAAACAACTACGCAAAAGATCTGCGCATACCTGGACCTCCCCTTTCAATCGATAATGATTGAGGACTTTCAAAGTGTCGATCTACAAGGAGACATGGGCGACCCGACGGGCACAAAGTCTTATAAAAGCATCAGCGATAAGCCGCTTAACAAGTGGAAAGGCTCTCTGAGAAATCCAATCCGAAAATCATGGTGCAAATCGTACCTTAAATGGATAGGAAAGGAACGTCTGTATACAGTTGGATATGAGCAAAAAGAGTTGCTTGATGACCTGAAAGCCACACCGTTTTCGTTAAAACGAATGGGGGGTGATATGATGCGGATTTCCTACGGATTCATCTACCAAATTGCAGAATTAAGGCTTTTCCAGGACAAGCTCAAGCGCTTGCCTGGCCTGAAGCGTATTCATCCGCATCTTTAGTATGGTAAATAACTGAAAATGCTTGTTTTAGCGACCTTTATGGTACGATTAAACAATGCGCGCTAAAACAATTTATCGTATCCCGCTAGCCCACAGGTATTTTAGATTTTTTATCTCCAGCCGATTACCGAAAACAGGTGCTATATAGTTATTGTATTGTTTCTGCAATAACTATGGACCTGTAACGAATTTGATGTATAATTGTTGGCAGGCCCTGCGTACGGGTTCGTATTCTATTCCTGTTAATAATTTGCTTGATAGCAGGCAAATACTTTTTCAAAAGATTACATTGATGTCCCCCATTGGTACCCAGTGTTCTTTGTCAGTACTGATGGGATATCTATTTTCGTTAAAGAACGAGATTCCCGCCAAGCGTGCACAAATCGATGAAAAATAAATCCGTTAGGATTGCCGCCATTCTTGCTTCTCATAACCGAAAGGATTTGACGATGCAGTGTTTATCTGCACTGTTTACCCAACGATCCGATCAACTGGACATTCGTGCTTTTTTGCTCGATGACGGCAGTACAGATGGCACCTCAGAAGCAGTAAAGGCAAGCTTCCCTGAAGCAGAGGTCATCAAAGGAGATGGCTCATACTTTTGGAATGAAGGCATGCGCACCGCATTTGCAGCAGCATTGTCTTCCGGCGCAGATTATTATCTATGGTTGAATGATGACACGAATCTGGCCCCCGATGCAGTGATGCGACTTGTAGAGACGCATCAAAAGCTTCAGGAGTCGAATAATTCTCGTTCGATTGTCGTGGGCTCTGTTAAGGATCCGGTCTCTTCAAAACTTACCTATGGCGGGATGATTCGCGATAGTAAGTGGCATCCATTCCATTTCAAGTTGGTGGAGCCAACAAATGAAGCAATGCAATGTGATGTCATGCATGGAAATTGTGTGCTGATACCAGATGAAGTGGCCCGTATGGTTGGCAACATGGATGCCGGCTACTCCCATGCAATAGGTGACATTGATTATGCATTAAAAGCAGGAAGCAAAGGTGCATCCATATGGATAACGCCTGGCTTTGTCGGGACTTGTTCAACAAACCCTGTAAAAGGGAGTTGGCTGGATACGTCTCTACCGCTAAAAGAACGCTGGAAACAGATGAGTGGCCCTAAAGGCTTGCCGCCTTCAGACTGGATGTTGTTTTCGAAAAAGCACGCCGGCCTACTCTGGCCCGTTTTTGGCTCGTTACCCTATGTAAGACTCGTTTTGTCTTCAATCAAAGCCAAAATCCGCCCCCAGGAGCTACATCCCATCGCGTAATCCACAAGAAGAAGTCAGCATTTTTGCTGAATGTATTCACGTGTTAGAAAAGAATTGGCGGAATGGTTTACGTTGTTACACCTGTATATAACAGAAAGGAACTCACCGGGAGATTCCTTAAGTGTTTGTTAAATCAAACATATAAAGATATCGAAGTAGTAATTATTGACGACGGCTCAACAGATGGGACGTCCGATATGATCGAAAATCTGTACCCCAATGTCACCTTGATCAGAGGAACAGGGGATTTATGGTGGTCTGGCGGTACCAACGAAGGACTGCTTTATGTTATCGAGAAAGCAAACGATGATGACTTTGTCTTAATCATCAATGATGACCTGGAATTTGATAGCGACTACATCGAGAAGATCGTAGGATTTGCCCATCATCATCCCAAAACACTTGTTGGGTCTATAGTCGCTGACATCAAGCACCCCAATATCATTTGGGATGGCGGGAGGATGACCAATTGGTTTACAGCCAAAGATCGGATTCTGAATGTTGGAAAATCCCTGGACGATTTTGAGCACGGTTCATTTTTCGAAGTTTCTCAACTTACCGGGCGCGGCATGCTCGCTCCCGTTCAGGTTTTCAAAGACGCCGGCATGTACGATGCGGTCCGCTTTAAACACAGGGGTGATACAGAATTTCCCGTACGCGCGTCAAAATTTGGATATAAACAGGTGGTCTTTTACGATGCAATCGTACGAAGCCATGTAGACAATACGTATGAGTTTGATATCAAAGATGAGTATCATCTAAGCGATATTCGCAGATACTTTTTTGATTTTAGGTCCTCCTTCTGGCTCAAATTCAGGTTTTATTTCGCACTCAAGACGGCAAAATCACCTTTTCAGTTTATCAGCTTCCTTACTTGTGACATGATTAGAATTACGGTTCATTTTTTGAAGAGATTAAAACTCACAAGTTCATAAGTATATATTTTCTGCATTCAGTACCTGAGCGAACAGGCAATAGCCTCCTGCGCAACATTTAGATTGACAGCATTTAGTTTGACAGTAATTAGATTGACAGCCGGCTCCTGCAAATAGTTAGATAGATCAATGAGTAAAAAACAACAAAAAGGACGGTGTTTATATATTGTATGGAAGGGGTATCAACGCCGCGCAGAGGTGCTGGCCCCTCTATTTGACGCAGACATCAAATTCATCCCACATCTTTTCCGAAGCAAATACCTGCGTCCATTCGACTACTTCTATAAGCTGATGGCTACCGTTTTTTATATGATCAAAACGAAGCCATCGTATACAATTGTGCAGGCTCCTCCTCACTATGCAGCGCTTCCCCCGCTGCTACTGGGCACGCCATATATCGTAGATGGGCACAACGGCATCTTTCAATCATACTGGCACAAGCTCCCGTTTTTTTCAACGATCATGGAAAAATCCAAAGCGATCATTGTTCACAATTCTGAATTTCTGACGCTTTTTGGAAAAACCTATCCCCAGAAGCCATTTATTGTTGTTGCAGATCCGCTTCAGTTTATTGAATCCAAAGAGGTTTCCCGGAAAAAGAACCAGATTCTGTTTGTCTGCTCCTTTGACCTGGACGAGCCTATTGATGCGATCATCGATACAATAGAACGGACACCTGATTATAATTTTGTCATAACTGCTGATCCCAAAAAACTGCCGGCTGCTCAACGACATCGCCTCGAAGCCTGTGAAAATCTGCGCCTTACCGGGTTCTTGAGCACCAAGGAATACCACGAAACATTGTGTTCAAGCTCAGCAGCGATTGCGTTAACCAATATGGTTGCCACGCAACAATCCGGCGCGTGTGAAGCTTTATCATCCGACACCCCGCTCATCGCCACCCGTTCCACCTTGTCAGAAAAGCTCTTTGGAGACTGGGCCATCCTTGTGGATAATAATGCAGACTCTATCGTGGGCGGCATTCGTAATTTGACAAACGAAACGTTGAATCTCAAATCCAAACGGACAGACTGGAATAATGCTGTTCAAGCCGGTGTCTCCAAGGTCAAATCCGAAGTATTAGGCGAATCAGAGCCTGTCCCAGAAGAAATTCACTAATAATCGCCTGCACTCCACATCAATTTGATTATGCCGGCATCTTTTCGGCCCAATAATTGACACACATAAAATAAAAATAATAAGCAAAGGCGGCTCCCCCCTCGCCTATTTACCATTCTGTACGCTTTATCGCATAATCATCAAAAGACTATTCTGTCTTCAATTATTGCTGTACCATTTTAGTAATTATGAGACCCTTATTAAGCCTCCTACTTTTTTTCTCGATTACGTCATTAGCACATGGACAAGCCTGTTATTTGCAGCAAGACTGCGGCCCAGGAATGTTGTGCTCTTCATCTGGCACTTGCCAACCCATTCGGTCGTTGCTGAACACTGGCAACAACACGGTCTACTGGGTTGACCAGGCCATAGGCAATGATACCAATCCGGGTAACGAAGCCCAACCATTTAAAACCATTCAGCGTGCCGTAGAAACCAGCACGATTAATCCCGGCGATGCCGTGATTATTAGAGAAGGCACATACTACGGCCAGGTCAGTCCAGGTAAAGGTGGTACATCTGGTAACAGAATTACCATAACCTCATTCCCGGGCGATGAGGTTATTGTGTCTGGCGCAATCAATCTTACAGGTACCTGGACGCAAGATGGAAGCGCGTGGAAATTAACCTGGCCACATGAAGCTTTATGGCACCGCTTCGAGGGCCCCAATGATCTATTTGGGCCTGCGAGAAGACGTGATGTTTTAATTGCAGATGACCAGATGCTCCAGGCAGTTTACACAAGAGCTGATGTAAAAGAAGGCACCTTCTTTTTAGAGGGTTCGCCAGATAATCCGAGTACGATGTTCGCGATGTTGCCCGGCAACAAAAATCCGAACAACGCGCTCATGCAAACCAGTTTGCTCAATCATCTATTCAATCCTTCTAACAACGAACCGAGCTGTCGTTTTGGCAATGTCAAAGGATACTATCACGTGATTGGCATTACCTTCAGGCATACAGCCAATGATGGTCAGATGGGTGCGGTATGCGCCGGCAACGAAGGATCTATCCTTGAAAACATTACTGTTGAATGGACCAACGGCTCAGGATTTCTTATCTCCGGGAATAACCATGTTGTCCGCGGCGTTCGTGCAAATCACAATGGCATGAGCGGAATCCGAGGCAATATCTGCGACAACTGCCTTGTCGAATATTCAGAAAGCAAATACAATAACTGGAAAGGATATAAGCCATTTTGGGAGTCAGGTGGGGGCAAATGGCTTTATACGTCAAACAGTACTTTTCGTAATCTGGATTTTTCCGAAAACGAAGGCCCCGGATTATGGCTTGATATGGACAACTTTGACAATGTCATTGAGCAAAATACCTTTGACAGTAATCTTGGTGCCAATCTTTTCCTCGAATGGACAACAGACCGCACACTCGTAAGAAACAATGTTTTAACAAGAGCCAGGTATGCCTGGGGTTCATTCTACGGGCATGGGTTGCTCATTCATGCAGCCAATAATAACATTGTGCTTCATAATACTTTTATGAGCAATGAAGGCGGTGGCATGCGTATTCGCGCAGACGATCGGGATAAGGCAACCGGAAACCGATACTATAACAATCTCTTTATTGCCAACACCTTGATTGATTGGAATAGTGATCGCAGAAGCAGTGAAATTTCTTTTGAAGAGCACGCCAATGATAGTGATGCACGCTCGAATAAAGGAGAAGGCAATGTATTCTGGTACAGAAACTACAGTACGCATGAGTATAATACGTTTCAGTACCGCGTAAAAGGAACCAGTGGCGGCAGTGTTGTACGAAGCTCCAGTCTCAGCGAATGGCAAAATAAAGCCTTAACAGATTATAACTCAATGACGATACAACCAGCACAGCCCCACGTGGTTGACACCACGGATCACGTGAGTGGCTGGCGTCTGGCTGCAGAGTCCCAGATCATAGGAAAAGGTGTTTCCCTGCCGAGTGATCTCGCTCCTTTGCTTGTCGATTTTGATGGCGAACCCCGCCCGGTCCAGGCCGGCGATGTGGGAGCAGACCAGTTTACTTTTGGCATGGAAGATCCTCCCCCATCGGGAATTGCGGGTGATGCATCGGGCAATGGTGTCGTTACCGCACTCGATGCCTCGCTTATACTCCAGCACGCGAGCGGATTGCTCGACTTAAATGGATCTCTCTACGCTGATGCATCAGGAGATGGATCTGTAACAGCATTTGACGCATCGCTTATATTGCAGTTAATAACCGGATACTTAACGTGTCTGCCCGCTGATAATTCCTGTGTAGGAAAACGATATTGATTTTTAGAGTTTTCAGTAATCAGTTATCAGTATTCGGTGCTGATAGGCAGATTTATAGATTGTAGCTAACTGAAGACTGAAAACTGATTTCTGTAAACTGATTACTGAAAACTAAAAAATGAACATACTGCTATCCGCATATGCCTGTGAACCCCATCGCGGCTCCGAAGAAGGATTCGGCTGGAACTGGTCCACACACCTGGCAAAGGAAGGGCATGAAGTATGGGTAGTAACGCGAACCTGGGCGAGGGAAACGGTTGAAAAGGAAATGCGGGAGAACCCCATTCCCAACCTGCGCTTTATTTTTGTTGATATCCCGGCTCGCTACAAGCCGGCGATGAAAGGCATTTTTGGTGTGTACGCACACTACTTCTTATGGCAGCGGGCTGCCTACCGGCAAGCCAAGGAACTGCTAAACGAACACAAGTTCGACCTTGCCCATCATGTCACCTGGGGAAGCCTTATTGGTGGCTCGTGGCTTTGGAAATTGAATATTCCCTTTATCTTTGGCCCTGTCGGCGGCGGCCAGGTAGCCCCGGAGGCCTTCAAGGAATACTTTCCTACAAGATGGCGCCAGGAGTCTATTCGCACGTATATTACAGAGAAGTTTCTGCCGTCTTTGCCGGCTACCAAGAGAATGCTCAAGCATACAGCGCTCTTGCTGGCCACAAATAGCGACACATTGAATATCGCAAAGACAATGGGTGCAATCCGTTCTGAACTTTTTCTGGACACTGGACTTCCAGATCATTATTTTGCAGATGCACCCAAGGCTGGCTTCTCAAATGAGAAGATGAATATTTTATGGGTGGGCCGGCTGCTCGAACGCAAGGCCATCAAGTTTTCCCTGGAAGTTGTTGCTAAACTTAACTTCCCCTTCCAGATGACGATTCTAGGAGACGGGCCGGAAGACGCCTTTGTTAATGATTGGATCAATGAATTAGGATTATCTGGAAAAGTTGAGTGGAAAGGACGTGTACCCTGGGATGAGGTACAAACCGCTTATGAAGAACACGAAGTATTTCTGTTCACAAGTCTGAGAGACTCATTTGGCTCGCAATTACTGGAAGCAATGAGTAACGGTCTGGCCATAGTGACCCTTGATCATCAGGGAGCACATGACTTCGTGCCGAATGAAGCAGGTATTCGGGTAAAGGTATCTAACCCGAAAGAAACAATGAATAGACTGGCAGAAGCGCTGACATCGCTTCATGAAAATCCAGAAAAACTATCCGGCATGAGTAAAACAGGGCTGGAATTTGCAAGGCGTAATAACTGGACCATAAAAGCGGCTGAAATGACAAAAATGTACGATTCAGTTGTGAAGAATTTGCCAGAAAAAGCACTCTATTAATTTTAATAACGCATTATTTTTTGAAGGCTCTGAACTTACAGATCCTTTTTCTGCATGAAAACCATGCTGGTACGAACGTGAAGTGAGTTTGGTTGGAATAGATAACTTTGGATGCTCCTTCCTGCTTAGACAGGTCTAATGATACAAACACAAAGGGATTTTCGAGACATATTAGAGATGCACGTAGATGTGACCAGCTATTCTGATGCTGCTGGCAGGGTGGTGAACTGGGCATCTGATGGACTATCTCGTTATGTGTGTGCAGCCAATGTCCACATGGTCATGGAAAGCCACGATGATTCGGCTTTTCAGGAAGTGGTCAACGGCGCTGACCTCGTTACCCCAGATGGTGTTCCGCTCGTCTGGGCTTTAAAATTATTGGGCGTCCAGGAAGCCACTCGTGTTTACGGTCCTGATTTGACTTTACACGTGTGCCAACTGGCAGCTGAACAAGGTATACCAATTGGTTTGTATGGTGGTACACCGGATAGCCTCGAGGCTTTTGTCAAATTTCTCGAAACCAGTTATCCCGGGATACTAATAAATTGTACTATTGCGCCTCCATTTCGTCCGCTTTCGCCTGAAGAAGATGAGCGGTACACAAAGCAAATCAATGAATCGGGCGTTCGCATTCTGTTTGTCGGAATCGGATGTCCGAAACAAGAAAAATGGATGGCAGAACACAAAGATAAATGTTCTGCTGTTATGCTAGGCGTTGGCGCTGCTTTTGACTTCCATACAGGTCGCGTAAAGCAAGCACCATCATGGATGCAACGGATGGCTCTTGAATGGCTTTTCAGGCTAATCATGGAACCCAGACGTTTGTGGAAGCGATATTTCAAGCATAATCCCCGATTTGTACTTCTTTTTCTCAGGCAAATAATTTCTGCCAAGGCACCAGGCTAAGAATTTTGCTTCATGCCAAAACCTAAACGATAAACTAATAGACGAATGAGTACCCTTACACTGATTGAACCACACGGCGGTAAACTTTGTGAATTGCTTCTCAAAGATGAAGAGTTAAATAAAGCAATAAAAGAAGCAATCAACTACCCTTCTATTACGCTTACGCCACGTCAGATGTGCGACATTGAGCTGCTATTATCTGGCGGTTTCTCTCCACTGACCGGCTTTATGGGGCAGGCAGACTATGACAGCGTGCTTGATAACATGCGTCTTGCCGACGGCACGCTATGGCCAATGCCGATCACGCTCGACGTGAACGCAGAGACCGCGGGTAACCACAGCGCTGGAGACAAAATAGCACTTCGGGATAACACAGGACTTCTCGTTGCTGTTCTTACTGTATCTGACATCTGGGAGCCGAACAAAGAAAAAGAAGCAAAAGAAGCTTTTGGCACCACAGACAGTGCACACCCTGCAGTTGCATACTTGATGGACCAGGCCGGCGACCACTATATCGGCGGATCACTGGAAGGCATCGCAATGCCAATCCATTATGACTTCATGGAATTACGCAAAACGCCTGCACAGATGCGTGCAGAGTTTGAAGCCAAAAACGCTGACCGCGTAGTTGCTTTCCAGACGCGTAACCCGATGCACCGTGCGCACAAAGAACTTACAGACCGTGCTGCAGAAGGTATTGGCGGACATCTGTTGATTCACCCGGTTGTAGGCATGACCAAGCCAGGTGATGTTGACTACTTTACACGTGTTCGTTGCTACAAAAAACTGATCGAGCACTACCCAGAAAACCGTGCAATGCTCGCGCTCCTTCCACTCGCAATGCGTATGGCTGGTCCACGTGAAGCACTCTGGCATGCAATCATCCGTAAAAACCATGGATGTACACACCTCGTAGTAGGTCGTGACCACGCCGGCCCTGGCAACGACAGCAATGGCGACCCAATTTACGGTCCTTACGATGCCCAGGAACTGGTAACAAAATACGGGGAAGAGCTGGGTATTGAAATGGTACCTTTCCGCCTCATGGTTTACTCTCCAGCAATCGATGGCTACAAGCCAATTGACGAAGTAAAAGAAGGAGAAGAAACACTGAACATCTCTGGCACAGAGCTGCGCCGGCGCCTTGCAACAGGTGAAGATATTCCTGATTGGTTTTCTTACACAGAAGTTGTTGCTGAGCTGCGCAAAACGCATCCGCCAAAGAACAAACAAGGGTTTACAGTATTCTTCACTGGCCTTTCAGGTTCAGGTAAATCAACAATTGCAAACGCGTTGCTGACCAAACTTCTTGAAGTAACCAGCCGCCCTGTTACCTTGCTTGATGGCGACGTAGTTCGTACGCACCTGAGCAAAGGACTTGGCTTCTCAGCTGAAGATCGCTCAATCAACGTACAGCGTATCGGTTACGTAGCAAGTGAGATCACAAAGCATCATGGTATCGCTATTTGTGCGCCAATCGCTCCGTACTTTGCGGATCGTAAGGTAAACGAAGACCTTATCAAAGGCCTTGGTGGATATCTTGAAGTATTTGCAGACGCACCACTAGCTGTTGTTGAAGAACGCGACACAAAAGGCTTGTATGCCAAAGCACGCGCCGGCCTCATCAAAGGATTTACAGGTATTGACGATCCTTATGAAGCACCGGAAAATGCCGATGTTGTATGCAAGACTGCTGATGAATCAGTAGAAGAGAGTGCACTAAAAGTACTAGAGAAGCTCTTTGAGCTTGGCTACCTGGAAAAATAAGCCGTTTTTCACATATCAGGTAGTTAGAAATAACTCAAAGAAAGCTTCTAGACAAAGCAACTGATTAGATACTAAACAGTTACTTTATGAGTCGCTTAAAGCACTGCCCCTTCACGCAAAGAAGGGGCAGTGCCATTTCATAAAAATATTACATTAAATATAGATTCAGATGAATATTGCCATCGTTGGAACTGGATACGTGGGTCTTGTTTCCGGTACCTGTTTCTCGGAAATGGGTTATGATGTTATCTGTGTTGACATAGATGAATCGAAAGTTGAGAAATTATCAAATGGCAACATAACCATTTTTGAGCCTGGTCTCGAGGTGTTTTTCGAACGCAATCTGAGAGAGGGCCGGCTGCAATTCACAACCGATCTTTTAAAAGCTGTTCAGCACGCCGAGATCATCTTTCTCGCACTTCCAACGCCTCCTTCAGAAGATGGCTCTGCCGATCTTTCATACGTACTCGGTGTTGGCCGGGACATAGCAAAATTGCTTGTTGCTGATCCAGCCCTTGGGTATAAAGTAATTGTAAACAAAAGCACCGTGCCTGTAGGCACAGCCGACAAAGTCACTGCAATTATGGAGGAGCAGGGCTTGGCGTCTAATAAAAACTTCAATGTCGTTTCTAACCCTGAATTCTTGCGCGAAGGCGTTGCCGTTGAGGACTTCATGAAGCCTGAGCGCGTTGTGATCGGCTCTTCCAATGAGCGCGCTACCGACCTGATGAAGCTGCTGTACGAACCATTCGTACGCCAGGGCAATCCTATTTTAGCTATGGACGAACGTTCAGCTGAAATGACAAAGTACGCGGCCAACTCTTTTCTTGCTACCAAGATCACGTTCATGAATGAAGTGGCAAACCTGTGTGAGAAAGTTGGAGCGAACGTAGATAATGTACGTGTCGGCATCGGCCTGGATAGCCGCATAGGAAAATTATTCCTCTACCCCGGAATAGGTTTTGGTGGAAGTTGTTTTCCTAAAGATGTAAAAGCACTCAAACAAACCGCCGATCAATACGATTACGACTTTGCTATTTTAAAAGCAGTTCTCAATGTAAATGAAGAACAACGAAGAATTCTCGTTGATCGTATCATGGATTATTTCGATGGAGATGTGTCTGGCAAGAACTTCGCAGTATGGGGCTTAGCCTTTAAACCCAACACTGACGACGTTAGAGAGGCACCTTCCCATGTTATTATAAACGAGCTTATTGAAAAAGGTGCCAGCGTAACTGCTTTTGATCCGGAAGCAATTGATACCACCAAAGCCGTGCTGGGCGACAAACTTGCCTATGCAGAAGACCGTTACTCTTTACTAAGTGATGTGGATGCCCTTATTATTTGCACCGAGTGGCACGAATTTCGACGTCCTGACTTTAAGAAGATGCGAGGTTTGATGAAATCTTCCCTTATCTTTGACGGACGTAACCTGTTCAAGCCAGAGAGAATGGCTGAGCTAGGATTCGAATACTTCTCAGTCGGACGGCCCCACCACCCTGTATCGGCGTCTGAAACAGTTTTCTCGGAATAAGCAAATTTAAATAGTTGTAGATAAATGAAACGTACTCTGGTAACAGGCGGCGCGGGGTTTCTCGGGTCTCATCTGTGTGATAGATTTATTAAGGAAGGTCATGAAGTAATTTGTGTTGACAACTTCATCACAGGACGCCCTGACAACGTTGCGCATTTGTTTGGAAACCCCAAGTTTTCTTTCATTGAGCATGATATAACCAACTATATATACGTTGAAGGCCCGCTGGACTATATCCTGCACTTTGCAAGTCCAGCGTCTCCTGTAGACTATCTTAAATATCCAATACAGACCCTAAAAGTTGGCGCACTTGGAACGCACAAAGCACTTGGACTAGCAAAATCCAAGCGGGCAAGGTTCCTTATTGCCTCAACCAGTGAAGTATATGGTGATCCTCTGGTTCACCCTCAGTCTGAAGAATACTGGGGCAATGTAAATCCAATAGGTTTACGTGGTGTTTATGACGAAGCAAAGAGATTTGCCGAAGCCATGACCATGGCATATCACCGATATCATGACGTTGAAACGCGGCTCATTCGTATTTTCAATACCTATGGCCCGCGTATGCGACTGGATGACGGCCGCGCGCTCCCAACGTTCATGAAACAGGCGCTCGCCGGCGAACCAATTACCGTATTTGGCGATGGCAGCCAGACACGCTCTTTCTGCTACGTAGATGACCTGGTTGAAGGCATCTTCAGGTTGTTGATGAGTGATGAGGTTGAACCGGTAAATATTGGCAATCCTGACGAGATCTCTATTCTTGACTTCGCCCGCGAGGTTGTAGAGTTGACCGGCAGTAAAAGTGAGATCATATTTAAAGATCTACCAGCTGACGATCCCAAAGTAAGGCAGCCAGACATCAGCAAAGCGAGAAATATCTTGCAATGGTCTCCTCAGGTTGACCGAAAAGCCGGCTTACGCAGAACCCTGGAGTTTTTCCAAAACCAGGAAGCAGAGCTAACTTCTGTATAAAAAAGAGCTCACAGTACATTTGACGGTATACGAAAAGAATGAGGCCCTGAATTTTCCGGGCCTCATTCTTGTTTATGCGTATTTCCGCCCCACTTCGGCCCTATTGTTGTAGTAGCAATTCATTAAAGACTGAAATGCAGATCGAAGGTTGATTAAGGACACCACCTAAACACTGATTGCCTCAGACGCTTCTTTGCCAATAGGGCCAGAAGCAAAAGGGGCTCTCCATAAAGCGTTATGGCGCATCCTTTACACGCTTAAAAGATGAGTAATTCCACCTGCTCGTTTTGTATCTTTGGTACGCAGGCAGACAAAAAGTATCTACTGCATTTCGTTCTCAATTTTCCTCTCTCAAGAAAGCTCCCCACTTTTAAGCGAGTATTTTAGCTCATGGAACTTGTAGAAGTACTTTCCGAGCGGTCATTCTTCGACCGCCTTCCCAGAAAAGGAGAGAGACTTGTATCCTATTGGAAGCACAGGGTTCAAAACGTCCTGGTCCTGGCGGCCGGCGACATGATTGCCATTGTGTTTGCTTTTTTGGTAGCTGGCTCGATTCGATATTACTGGCAAGGCGCACTGCTTATACCCGATTGGGCGTGGTATCTCATTCCCGGATGGTGGGTTGGTGCATCTCTTATTCAGTTGCTACCCAGTTGGGGGCTGGGGCCTGTGGAAGAGCTCAGGCGAACGACCCTCTTGCTCGTAGCCGTATTTGCCGGCGCAGCAGTTGTACTTTTTATTAGCAAAACGTCTGAATCTGTAAGTCGTATTACTTTAACCCTATCCCTGCTGGTAAGCATCGTTTCCGTTCCCTTCATGCGCTGGCTTGTTAAAAGGACCTTGATTTCTTTCAACCAATGGGGCTTACCAACGGTAATATATGGTGGTGGCGACTTTGCGGAGCAGGTTGTTCGCTTCCTTAAAGAAGAAAAGGGACTGGGCTACAACCCCATTGGCATCTTTGATGATGACCCCAATTCATGGAATACTGATCTTTTGAATGTGCCTATTGAAGGAGGCACAAATCTGGTTACACCCGAAGCTTCTGTTGCTATTCTGGCAATGCCTAGCATGAGTAGCACCCGTGCAGCAGAGCTTCTTGAAGGACCACTCTCCTACTATCGTTCGGTCTTGATTATTCCGAACATGTTTGATACGCCATCTTTGTGGGTAAAACCACGAGACCTGAATGGCATCCTTGGGCTGGAAATTACCTCCAACCTGATCAATCCTTTTTCCCGATTTGCCAAACTCCTTTTTGACTACTTGCTGGTCATATTGAGTATGCCCTTTTGGTTTCCCGTTTGCGCAATCCTCTACACACTTATCAAGCTGGAAGATGGAGGCGATCCATTTTTCCGTCAGGACCGCGTAGGCCGGGGTGGGCAAAACTTCAAAACCTATAAGTTCAGGACCATGGTCCCGAATGCAGAAGAAGTCTTGCGCCAGAAGCTGGAAGAAGATGATGAAATGCGTCAGGAGTGGGAGACCTTTTACAAACTGCGTAACGATCCCCGCATCACAAAAATCGGCAAGATCCTGCGCCGGCTCAGTCTCGACGAGTTGCCACAGCTAATCAATGTCCTTCGTGGCGAGATGTCACTGGTTGGCCCGCGCCCGCTACCTCAATATCACAGCAATGAATTGCCTCGGCGCGTTCGCGAACTGCGCGAAAGAGTAAGACCCGGCATCACAGGCCTGTGGCAGGTATCAGGAAGAAGCGACTCAGGCAACGAGGGCATGGAGCAGTGGGACCCCTACTACGTCCGCAACTGGTCTCTATGGCTCGATGCAGTCATTCTTATCCGAACCATCACTGCAGTGGTCAAAGGCTCTGGTGCCTACTAGGGTGGGTTCCGGGTTTAGGGTTCAAGGTTCAAGGTTCAGGGTTAGACGCCATTCTTATTTCTGCATAACCAATACAGGTTGTGTCCAGGCTACTTCCTGTTCATTCTCCTGGTAAGGATTCGCTTTCAGTTTTGATGAAACGATTTTGGCGCGAACATACAGCTCATCGCCATTAAACGTATACGTAGCATGGGGGCCCTCTACGGCAGCCAGCACAGCGCCAACCTCCTCGCTATACTTCCTTGTAATCGCAGCGCCATCAACTTCAACAGCTGAACTGGTACTGTCATGCCCGGCCCGGGTACCGATGAACGATGTTGTATACGTGACGCCCTCTTCTGCAGCGATTGTTATATCAATTTGATTGCCATCAAACTGAACTGCATCCAAAACTACACCTGAGGAACTGTAAAAATCGCCGGCCTCCATAGCTGCTACAACGGATGCCGCATTTAATGAGGCGCTGTTTACCATCACCCATCCTCTTCCCGTATTACTTACCTCCAGGCCTTCTTCGTGGTAATTATGACTATCATCTACAGCAATGCCAAACATAATCTCCTGATTGTTAAGTATGCGTCTCGTTAAGATGATATCCCACATAAGCTCCATGCCTGGACGATCGTCATCTCCATAATTGTTTACTGCCGGATGTCCGTTATAGACTTCAAAAAACTGTTCGCCTTCCAAAGCAATGAGATCTTCTGCAGTAATAGCCCAGCCGAAATTGGGGTGGTTGATGTGTGGAAACATCGGAACATCTAACGCCGATCGTTGAGCTAATACAGCATCTATATTTCGCTGCATAACATCTCTGACAGAAGTCCCGCCTTGTGGCTCAATATATTCAGCAATATTTGTAGCATTGATGTGGATGGGTTTTCGCTCAAAGCCGTCGGTTATTTCTTCAGACTTTATCAATAGAAACTCGCCGGCTTCTTCAAAACGCGATTTATACTCAGCATACGTTTTCAGGCGAACCCAAAGCGTATCATTTTCTACTTTTTGCTCCACCCAGGACGAATCAAAGGTAGCTGCATAACGCTGAAAAGCAGTCTCGCCGCCTCGATTATAATGAGCGGGAGACCAGTGTTCATCTTCTGCCAATGTATTGTGATCAGAAAGGGCGAGAAAGTCATATCCTCTTTCCTTGTACCACTTGATGATCATTTCAGGATAGTCATCACCATCGCTCCAGAGTGAATGCGTATGCAAATTCCCCTTGCGCCAGACAACCTCTTCTTCTGCCTCTCCCCCATTTGGCTGGCACGCAGAGAGATTAACGAAAATAAAAACAAAGAATAAAACCGATCGAAATGTTGGCATTGGGTTGTTATCTGATTTTTGCATTTTCAAACAATCACTCGCACAATAGTGCAGTATTTTTAGTCATTAAATATAGCCAGGTGCCTCAAAACGGCTATTTTAGACAATCTAGCTCTTTGGCCCCAAGGTTGCAAAAGGATGGTTCATTGCAACTGGGCACGGAGGTAGAGACATTTCGTGGGCATCGGTCTCTACCTCCATTTTTTGTTCAGCACTTCAGATTACGCAATCTTCGACTTCAAGCAAATTTTCTTATTGCTTTTTCCAGTTTGACGGCGCTTCACCAAAGTATTCCCGAAAGCATTTAGTAAAGTAGGCAGGATTGTTAAATCCTACCGCATAAGCCACTTCAGAAACACCGCCATAATTTCCTTCAAGAAGGTGTGCTGCTTTTTTTAATCGCATAATTCGGATGAGTGCTGTGGGTGTCTCATCCAGCAAGGCCTTTGCTTTACGCTGTAGTTGTCGCACACTTACACCAAGCTCATCGGCAAGTGCATCCGCGTTAAAATGCTCTTCACCCAAATGTTGATCAACAGATTGCTGCAATCTCTGAAGAAAGACACGTTCTGAAGATTGCACTTCTTCAAGTGCCGGCTCCATCACCACATGTGAACGATTTATTCGCTGCGCGCGCTGTCGGGAGGCAAGCATATTACGAATCCGCAACTGAAGTTCGCGCTTATTAAAAGGCTTGGTTAAAAAATCATCTACACCGTCCTCAAGGTTTGCCAATCGTGCTTCTTCAGACACATTGGCTGTCAGCATAATGAAAGGTATATGGCTGAGCATCATATCCGACCTGATTTTTTGCACAAAGTGCTGCCCATCCATACGGGGCATCATCAAATCGCTTACTATAATATCCGGCATATGCTCGGCTGCAAATCGAAGCCCTGTTATTCCATCATGGGCTTCAAAGGTATCATACGTACTCAAACATTCTTGTAAGTAAGCGCGCACACTGTCATCATCTTCTACAATTAAAACCGACGCTCGCTCTGTTGCCTCTGGTGATCCTTCAAATACAGAATTCTGATCCTCCAGTTGAGCACCATCTTCTTTATGATGATCTCTTGCCGGCTTTTCCAGTGCAATGACTGTTGACTGTGGCGCAACAGGAGGCAGCGTGACAGTAAACAAAGACCCAAGTCCTTCTTCGCTCTTCACCTCGATTTCCCCGGACAGCTGAGCGACCATTGCTTTTGTAAGAGACAAGCCTAATCCAAGCCCTTCAATTTTTGTATCAGCCGTTGCCGGAACGCGGTAAAAACGATCAAAAATATGCGGCAATGCGCTTGCAGGAATCCCCGCACCGGTATCTTTCACTTCAATCAGCATGCCCCCCTCCTTTTGTGGCTTTACAGCCACACGCACTGCACCACCAGCTGGTGTATACTTCACGGCATTCGAAACGAGATTGGACACAATTATTTCGATAATCTCGTAATCACTTACAAACTCAATCTCCTCTGCTTCATGTATAAACTGGAGAGAGATCCCTTTAGATGCTGCAAAAGGCTGAAACGTCTCGATCAACGCATCCAGATACACAACCAGATCTGTCCTGTGAAAAGTCGTCGACACCTGCTCCGCATCAAGCCTGGAAAGATCGAGGAGTTGATTGATAAACTTTAGAAGACGGTCCCCGCTTTTCAGGGCAGCTTTTAATACCCGGGCAACATGCGCCGGCAAGTTATCCTTACCATTCAGCAAATCATCAAGCGGACCAACAATAAGCGTAAGCGGTGTTCTTATTTCATGAGAGATGTTGGCAAAGAACCTGTTCTTTACTTCCAGCAACTCCGCATTGGCCTTTCGCTCTTTATCAATGACCATCGTTTGCCAGAACTCTTTTCGCGCGTAGTTTTCCAGTGCATAGCCGGCGACCATGCCAATCAAGTTTGCAGCAAAAAGAAAAATGGCGCTTGCCCAAAGGTCGGTGGCCCGCATGCCTTCGAGGAAGTAAATCACAATACAGTAAAGCACAAACAATAAAATGCCTACCACAGACGCATAGATAAAACGCAATCG
Organism: Rhodothermales bacterium; assembly: GCA_045106435.1. GTDB lineage: Bacteria > Bacteroidota > Rhodothermia > Rhodothermales > JAHQVL01 > JBCCIM01. The sequence continues at coordinate 35,715 of JBGCEN010000317.1, read as the reverse complement.
AAAAAGCACGTAAGCCGGCAAGATGAGTAATACAGGCCCTTCCAGGTACGCATCTACCGAGTTATCAAGCAGAATCATGGTCAACAAACCCAACCCGGCAACAAAAATCAGGAATGAAACAGCCTCATGGAGATATTGCGGGTCTTTGGCGTATTTGCTGTACCACATCACAAGAATGCCCAGCACACAGACAACAGCGCGTATCCAAAGAATCTGAGACAATGCATTGGTGGACTGCACCCAATCCATAATGCCAAACAACAATCCATATACGATCAATCCTGCGATAATCCCGATCTCAATAGGCCGGCGAGACTTATCGATATAATCTCGTATGAAATGTGTCTCCAGGTCAGCGTCTAAAAAACGAAGCGTCAGTGGATGTTTAACAGAATCATGCATACGGTGATGGTACTCAAATTACGCCGCGGCCTACGGCAAATCAGTTTTGGTATAACAACAATTTATCTTATACTTCTCCAAGAAGTCCTGGCGCAAAATTACCAGCACAAACATAATACAAACCATTCAGAATATAATGCTTAATTGGGGTATACTCGGCACTGCTCGTATCAACAGATCACTGATTCCACCTCTTCGTCTTTCTTTTAGAAACCAGCTACTTGCTGTGGCAAGCCGGGATGCTGAAAAAGCAAGCGCCTATGCAAAAGAAAGAGACATTCCTAAGTCTTATGGCAGCTATGAAGCGCTGCTTGCTGACAAAGACATTGACGTAGTTTATATACCGCTACCCAATACGATGCACGCGGAATGGGCTATAAAAGCAGCGCAAGCTGGCAAACATGTACTTTGCGAAAAACCGCTTGCGTTAACGGTAGAGGACGTTGACAAAATGACCGCAGCGGCCAAAGACGCCGGTACGGTGCTCATGGAAGCCTTCATGTATCGCTATCATGCCAGAACACTAAAAGTAAAGGAGTTGGTTGAAGCCGGCGAGATTGGCAAAATCCATCACGTCAAGGGAGGATTTACTTTTGCGCTAAACCGGGAAGGCGACGTGCGGTGGAATAACCAGCTGGGCGGGGGCAGCCTTTGGGATGTTGGATGTTATCCGTTGAATTATGCCAGATTCATTATCGGACAAGAACCGACGCACGTTTACGGACACAGCGTAAAAAGCCCTTCAGGCATAGATGTCTCCTTCACTGCACAGCTCCACTTTCCAGACGATATTACTGCACAATTTGATTCTGGCTTTCGAACGCAATTCAGAATGTTCACAGAGGTATCAGGAAGCGAAGGGAGCATTGCATTGCCCATGACCTTTAAGCCAGGCATGAGGAGTTATATTCATCTTACCAAGGGAAATGACACACAAAAGATTGCAGTGGATGGCAATCTGCTCTATCTGGATGAAGTTGAAGAAATGGCAAGTTGTATCATAGAGAAGCGCCAACCGTCCCTTTCTCTATCGGATAGCCGGGGCAACATAGCTGCTATCCAGGCACTATACCGATCTGCTTCAGAGGGTGCAGTTATCGAAATACAATAGTTACTTCTTTTCCCTAACAAGCGCAGGATTTCTATAGGCATCACTCAATCGTTTGAGCTCGGCATATAATTCTTCTTTGCGGATGGGTTTGGATACATACCCGTCAAACCCTTCCGCAAGGTATTTTTCGCGGTCTCCGGCCATGGCGTTTGCTGTTAAAGCTATAATCGGGATTTGGTGACCAGTTGGCAATGCCCTGATTTCAACAAGCGCCTGTTCACCACTCATGACGGGCATTTGTATGTCCATCAGAATAATATCAAACGTCCCTTCTTTAAATTTATCAACTGCAATTTCTCCGTTATCAGCGACCACGACAGTATGGCCAGCATGCTCGAGAAATTTTCCTGCGACTTTCTGATTGATGATGTTGTCTTCTGTCAGCAAAATATTCAGCGATCGGCATTTTTCAGATATAGATGCAGGTGGTTCATCTATACATACAGGCGCCTCTGATATTCCAAAACGAGCAGTAAATGAAAATGTAGAACCAAAGCCGGGCGTGCTTTTTAAATCTATTGTGCCACCCATAATCGAAACCAACTCCGACGATATTGCAAGACCAAGACCTGTGCCGCCAAAATTCCGGGTCGTGGTTGCATCTGCTTGAACAAAAGCATCAAAAATCTTTTGCTGCTTTTCCTCTGAGATTCCAATACCGGTGTCGCTAATGCTAAACATAACTTCGACGTGGTCAGCCTCCTTTTTATGCCCGAAAACAGAAACACATACATGTCCTCCCTCGGGAGTAAACTTAATCGCGTTTCCTATCAGATTTACAAGTATCTGCCTCAGTCTGTCTGCGTCGCCATATAGAAACTCCGGTACATCCAGCGAGTCACTCAAATGCAAAGAAATACCTTTCTGAGTTGCCAGTACATTGTACAACTTGGGTAAATCCCCCAGTAATTCTGAAATTGAGAACACGACTGGGGCCAACTCTATCTTCCCTGCTTCAATTTTGGAGAAGTCCAGAATATCATTGATAACACGAAGCAAAGTCTCACCTGAGCGCTTTACAGACATCGCCAGATCTTGCTGCTCATCTTCTAATGCTGTGGCAAGCAACAAGTCAGTCATACCAAGCACGCCATTCATCGGTGTTCGAATTTCGTGGCTCATGTTTGCCAGAAACTCACTTTTTGCTTTGTTTGCATCCTTAGCTTGATTAAGGGCCCCTCTTAGCTGTTCTTCATTGTTTTTTTGCTCATTAATGTCAAAATGCAAACCAATCATCCTTAGCGGCGCATTATTAACATCATACTCAACAACCTGGCCCGCACTCCTAATCCATTTATACGAACCATCTTTGCACCTTAAACGAAAATCAATGTCGTAGATGTAATTTTTGATGCTGTGTGCATTTTGAATTTCCTCATTTGCACGTGGCACATCTTCGGGATGCAGCAAATTTAAAAAATATGAGAGCTCTAGCGGCGTTCTTGCAGGCTCCTCGCCAAGCATGGCATGAAATAGAGGACTGGTAATGAATGTCCCCTTTGGAATACTCCAATCCCATACACCAGCTCTTGCCGCATCAATAGATAGTTCAAATCGAGCTTTTGCTCTCCGCTCTTCTGTAACGTCCTCAAACATACCATAGACGTCTGTCACATTGCCATCGGCGTCACTTACACATTGACCCTTTGAGTGCACCCACCTAACAGAGTGATCAGGTCGAATGATTCTCAGTTCAAATTCAAAGGAAGTATTTTCCTGAATGGCCTCAGTTACATATTGCTCTACTTTAGACTGGTCCTCCGGGTGATAAAAAGAAATGGCTGTATCTAGCTCAGGGGTATAAATATCAGCTTCAAGCCCGTGCATTTTATACACGAGATCCGACCACGTCAGGGTGTTATCCACCAAATCAATACGCCACCAACCGATACCCGCAAACTTCTCGGTCATTTCCAGGAATACATCCTGCTCGAATCTTGACATGAAAACCCCAAAAGACTAGCTCAAAGAATGATGTGCACATACGCACATAGTTCATTCAATCCGTTTCGGCATTCCAACGCAAGTCTTAAGTTCAATTGTAAGTAAAAAGGTTAATCGTAGGCAGGCTTAATAGTGGTTCAAAAAAAGATGATCCCTATGCCAAAATGCTTTTTACCACTTTACCATGCACATCGGTTAATCGAAACCGACGTCCTTGAAATTTATAGGTCAGACGCTCATGATCAATGCCCAGGAGATGCATCAGCGTGGCATGGAAGTCATGTACGTGCACCGGATTTTCTACAATGTTATACCCAAACTCATCTGTTTTGCCATATGAGTATCCCTTTTTAACACCGGCGCCGGCCATCCAGAGGCTAAAACATTTTGGGTGATGATCCCGCCCGTAATTATCTATCGAAAGGGCACCTTGCGAATAGTTTGTTCTTCCGAATTCCCCACCCCAGATAACGAGCGTGTCATCTAGCATACCACGTTGTTTAAGATCCTTAATCAGTGCGGCTGAAGCCTGATCAGTGTCTTTACACTGACGTGTAATCCCTGCCGGCAGATTTTCATGATGATCCCAGCCGCGATGATAAAGCTGAATGAATTTCACCCCTTTCTCTGCCAATCGACGGGCAAGTAAACAGTTTGCTGCAAATGTGCCAGGTGTTTTGGAATCCTCTCCATACAGGTTGTAGATATGCTCGGGCTCTCCCGATGTATCCGTGACTTCCGGCACAGAAGTTTGCATGCGAAACGCCATTTCGTATTGAGCAATTCTCGCCTCTATTTCGGGGTCTTTAAAAGTCTCGAACTGCATTTCCTGCATTTGACGCAATACCTTGAGCTGTGCTCGCCTGTCCTCAAGATCTACCCCCTCGGGCGTCTTTAAATACAGGACGGGCTCTTTTCCGGACCGAAACTGCACCCCCTGATGCTGAGCCGGCAGAAAGCCATTCCCCCACAATCGGGAATACAATGGTTGTCCACCCCGGTTTTTTGAAATTAAAACGATATAAGCTGGCAAGTTCTCATTGTCGCTTCCGAGCCCGTAATCCAGCCATGAGCCAATAGCCGGCCGGCCGGGGAATTGGGACCCCGTTTGCATAAATGTCGCTGCAGGGTCATGATTAATCGCCTCCGTGTACATCGACTTTATTATGCACAATTCATCTGCAACTTCTGATTGGTACGGCAGGAGTTCGCTCATCCATGCACCAGATGTACCATGCTGCTGAAATTTATACTGAGAGCCCGCCAAGGGAAAAGAGGTCTGTCCTGCTGTCATTCCAGTCAAGCGCTGGCCTTGTCTGACTGAATCTGGCAGTTCTTCGCCATTCATTGTCTCCAGCAAAGGCTTGGGATCAAACAATTCCAAATGAGAAGGCGCGCCACTCTGGAAAAGATAAATTACCCGCTTGGCCCTGGGGGCAAAATGAGGCTTACCCAGCGCACCCGCCAGCCCCTCATCATCCGCTGCTGCTGCATCTATTGGGTTAAGGATCGAGGACAAGCCCAAAGCACCAAAACCAAGCGTTGACTTTGCGAGAAAATCGCGCCGGCTTTGTATTTTCGTAAAATTGTTACAGCTCATGGTTATACCGTATTATTCCAATGCAGGGTTTTCATGCGAGTTATCCATGCAGAATATCAAGCAGGACATTTGATGTTTGCATCGTGCTTACCTCATCATATATGCCTCATCATGATTCAGCAAGGTACTCGCGACCATCGTCAATGCTGCGGTCTCTATTGTGTCCAGTTTTTTGTCAAAGGGATACGCCCCTACCTGCATCAACTTTCTGGCTTCATCTGGATACTTGTCATACTTCTCTTTTCCTTTTAGATACTGCGCCTCGAACAATCCAAGTTCTTCCCTGGATGGCATACGCCCGGTTACCAGGCGAAAAGCATACGTAATCTGATCCACCAAAGCGTCCCCCCCTTCATCCTGCATTCTCTCCGCCAAAACACGAGCCGCTTCAACAAATTGGGGATCGTTTAAAAGCACCAATGCTTGTAGCGGGGTGTTTGTATTTTCTCGTTGCACCGTACACACAGACCGATCGGGCGCGTCAAATGCAATCATTGCGGGATGAGGTGTTGTACGACGAACGTACGTGTACATGCTTCTTCGGTAGAGGCTATCTCCTGAATCAGGATGATAAGTCATGTGCGCACCGGTTTTCTCCGCCCATAACCCTGCCGGCTGATACGGCTTTACGCTTTCTCCGCCCGTCTTTTCTGTAAGCAAACCGCTTGACGCCAGCGCAACATCTCTGATCGTTTCTGCCGGCATTCTATAACTCGGCCCACGTGCCAGCCATTTGTTCTTTGGATCAACCGAGATAAGCTGTTCGGTTAACACAGACGATTGGCGATATGTGGCAGACATAACCATGCGCTTAACCAGTGCTTTGACATCCCACCCTGACTCCACAAATGTTACCGCCAACCAATCAAGTAATTGAGGATGACTCGGACTAGCACCCTGCATACCGAAGTCATGCGGCGTGTCTACAAGCCCGCTACCAAAAATCATTTGCCAGTACCGATTCACAGTTACCCTGGCCGTCAATGGATTTTGGGGATCAGTCAACCATTTTGCCAGACCCAGCCTGTTCCGGGGCAAGTCTTCGGAAAAGGGCAATACAGAGACGGGGGTAGAAGCAACAACCTCTTCTAGCGGTGCGTCATATTGCCCGCGATCCAGTACATATGTTTTTCTCCTTTCTGCCATTTCCTCCATCACCATAATCTCCGGCACATCCGCTAGCAAAGTGATTTTTTCGAACTGCAGTTGCTGCAATTCACGCATTAATGAGAGGTATGTGCCATCGTGACGCTCCAGGTGATGATTCCTTACAAGCTCAGGGGATAACGATGAAAAGTCCAATGCGGTATTGTCATCTGCATGCACCATTTTAGCAATTTCTAACGCTGTTAATTGCTCATGGAAAATAGCTACCTGATCAATGGCTCCCTCAAACACACCGTTTTCACCCGTGTGAAACCGACCGCTCCGCCCTACCATAACCGGCTTGTTATCCCAGCCCTTTTTCTTACGCCAGGTATGGATTATCGTCTTGTACAATTTGTCATAAGGGATCTCATGATCAATCTGCTGCCCATTTACAAATAGTCGTATCCCATCCGCTTTCCCGGATCCATCATAAGAGAAAAACACGTGCTGCCAATCTTCTGATGAAATACCCTGCAAGGAGGTCACTTGCATGTAGTTATGAGGCCACGCGCTCGTAATGCGCAAGTTTAGCTTGTTATCCGGATCTAAATAAAAATCCCATCCACGCCATGCATTGCCAAGTTCGCCTGAATTGCCAATAATGGTCTGGGTGGTATTTTCCTTTTCCATTTTAATCCAGGCGCCGGCAGAATAGGGTTCGTGTATTTCAAAGTCAGCAACATCCTTTAAAAAAACGAGCTCTCTTTCCTTTACAAACCGAATGGCATTCCCAACTTTACCCGTCACCACCTCAGGATTCCCGGAAGCCGGTGTTTCTTTATTACCATCAACTATTTTATCAATCGGCGTATTCGAAACAATGCGATGCACATTGCCAAGATCCATGTCTGCCGGCTCAATCGACTCAAAGGGAAACAAGCCGGTCGCCTCTGGCATCTGCACAACACGTTGATCAGGCGTTGTTGAAACACCAGCAGGGATCTTATACTCTGACCGCCAATCCTGAATATCCTTTAATGTCTGATCTATTTTAAGCGCCAATGTCTCCAATCGCTTTTCTGTGTCAGCATCTGGCATAAGCATGGTTGGCCCGGAAGAATAGCCTTCCTTAATGTTCACCTCCGCCTGCATGCCCAGCTCCTTAATATTGTTGAAGAAGGCGGTCATCTCGTAATACTCCTTCTGCGAAACAGGATCAAACTTGTGATCATGGCATCCAGCGCATTCCATCGTTAATCCCAAAAATGCAGTTGCCGTTGTATTGGTTCTATCCTGCACATACTTCTGCCTGAACTCCTCGTTGACGGCCCCTCCTTCAGCCGTTGTGGGGTGATTGCGAAGGAAAGCTGTTGCAAGTTTTTGCTCCTTGGTTGCATCAGGCATTAAATCGCCGGCTATTTGCAACGTGATAAATTTGTTGTAGGGCATGTTTTCACGGAATGAATCAATCACCCAATCTCTCCACGGCCAGTTGTACCGCGTCAAATCTGAGTGCATGCCATGAGAATCTGCATACCGTGCAACATCGAGCCACTCCATTGCCATTCTTTCTGCGTACGCATCCGTTTCCAGGAGTTGGTCTACCACAGTTTCATAGGCGTCAGCTGATGAAGCAGCAAGAAAAGTGTCAATTGCATCGATGCTTGGCGGCAACCCTGTAAGACCAAGCGTCACCCGCCTCAATAATCGCTCGGGATCAGCCTCTTCCGAAAACGAGAGTCCTTTTTCTTGTTGCGCACGCAGGACAAAGAGATCAATCGGATTTATCACTTTGGCTGCAACAAAGTCATCAATTTCTGGCAGGACAACTTTTTCTGGCGGGATGAACGACCAATGATCTTTCCATTTTGCCCCCTCGTCTATCCACTTGGCAATCATGGCCTTTTCGATCGCTGTTAGATGTAAATTTGATACCGGAGGAGGCATTATATAGGATGGATCATCAGATACAATTCTTTGCAGGGCCATGCTTTTATGAGGATTTCCTCTTACAAAAGCATGCCCACGTGATTCCGTTAAACGAGAAAACGCCGCCGCCTCAGTATCTAACCGCAGCGATGCTTCTCGTGTATTATTGTCGGGACCATGGCATGTAAAACAGCGATCCGAAAGAATGGGTCTGATATGTTCATTAAAATCAATTTCAGCCGGCAGCGATTCATAGGCCAGGATAACATCATCTGGTAACTTACGCATGCAGCCAGACAAAGCGATTACTCCGGCAAGCATGACAATCAAACAATTGAGATAACGCATGGCTTTATTCAGGAGGCTCGGGATTTGATTGTTAAGGTACATATCCTCAAGATTTTCTGTGACTATACGCACCACGGATCAGGGTGAAATTGCATCTATGGGTTATAATCCATTGTTTTATTATAAAGAAATCTGCACTTGTGTGCCGATCCCTACCTTAACCACCCTACGTATGAATGATAACGCTTACTCTCGTCGTGATTTCCTCCATTTAACCGCCGGCGGTGTTACCGCAGCTTTTGCAGCAACAACAATGGCCGCATGCGGTGAATCCGACACGCCGGCTGTATCTGTCGCTGCTATGGCTACTGCAGTTCCTATTGGTGTACAGCTCTACTGCTTCAGGCACCTCATGGAAAAAGATGTACCGGGCACACTTACCAAAGTCGCTGAACTTGGATTTACAGATGTTGAATTTGCCGGCCATTTTGAGTACACCGCCGAAGAAACACGTAAAATGCTCACCGACAATGGCCTCAATGCCGTAAGCACGCACCTCGGAATTGATCCTTTATTGGGTGATGAGTTGGAAAAAACGGTTGCTTACAATCAGACCATTGGCAACAACAATTTGATTGTCGCCGGCATCAGCAAGGAGCGTTCAGGTTCAAAGGATGGGCTCATGAGAACCATTGACGACTTTGTAGCCATTTCCGACAAACTGCGACCATTAGGTATGAAGACGGGCTATCACTGCCATGCGTATAGCTTTTCACAATTGTTTGACGGCACAAGCGTTTGGGATTTGATTGCAGACAATACACCGGATGATTTCATCCTGCAACTGGATACAGGCAACGCCTCAGCCGGCGGCGCAGACCTTGCAGCAGTATTGAAGGGGCATCCGGGACGAATTGCGAGTATGCATATCAAGCCCTACACCATCGGTTCTGATGATCCATTTAATGCTTTCATTGGAGAGGATAGCACCGATTGGCCTACCATTATGAACCTGAGCGAATCTGTGGGTGGTGTCGAATCTTATATCATTGAGTATGAGCACGAAGGCCATCCACCATTGGAGGCTTTACAAGACAACCTGACAAGATTTAGCGGCATGAAACGCGCTTAGAACGGGTAGCGTCACGGATACTTTATCCGTGACGCGTTCAGGGTTCAATGTTCAGGGTTCAATGTTTTTGAATGTATAAGCTGCATTTTAGCGGTTGTGCCGGTGCATTTTGATACGTTTCCATATTCCCCAGGCGAGTAATAGCGGCCATGTCATAATTACACCCAGGCCGACAAAAGCTGTTGATCCGTGCCCAAAAAGCATTTGCTGCAAATCGTTCATGGCACGATCATTCACCAGATAGGTCCATGTTGAAGCAGGCCCACGAATACCCGCCTGACTTTCGTCTATTCCATCTGCTGTGATTTCAACGGTTTCTAAAAACGTACTTGTTTTAGATTCTATGTCTTGCAGCAAGACCCAAAAGGCGTCGGCAATTTGTTTGTGGAACTCGAACAAAGGGTCTTTCCCGCCCAGGCCAACGAGATGTATTCCTTCTCTAATGTGCGAAATTGTTGATAAATGATTTGACCAGCATGTATCAATAAAGTGCAAGGTAACCAGTCGTTCAGCATCGTACATAACCTGGGTACCTAAGGCATTACATATTTCATTATAGCGCGCCGGCCAATACTGTTTGAACACTTTTAGCTCAGCCTCTTTATCAAACACTTCTTTACGCCAGGCCATCAACTTTTGGCGTTGTGCCTCAACCATCTGAGAATAGCGCCACATGGTTTTCCTGATCTCAAAATTCTGCCCCTCGGCAATTCTTTGAATCCGGGCTACTTCTCTCGAGATGATCGGGTGGGCAAGGTCCTCGGCTTGCTCTGCTGGTCTCAGCTTTTCAGGAATCAGTTCTTCAATACCAAAAGTTGTCATTAAATGATCTTCGAGACTCACAAAAAACTGTGAACTACCAGGATCTCCCTGCCGACCAGCGCGGCCACGTAACTGGTCATCGATTCTTCGGCTTTCATGCAGGTTTGTAGCCAACACCAATAAACCGCCGGCTGCAACAACCTCTGCCCTGAACTTTTCGTCTGGACCGCCAAGCTTTATATCGGTCCCTCGTCCTGCCATATTGGTACTGATGGTCACGGCTCCCGGCAAGCCAGCCAGCGATATGATGCCCGCTTCCAGCGCATCGTTTTTTGCATTGAGGATTGCACATTCGATCCCCCTTTGCGAAAGCCGCTCTGCCACCAATTCTGACTCTCTAACACTGTTAGTGCCTACCAGAACAGGTCTTAACTGCCTGTTTTGCTTTGCTATCTCATCGACAATTGCTGCGTACTTGGCCTCTGCGTGTGTATAAATACGCGTTTCCAGATCTTCTCTTATCGATGCTTTATTTCCAGGGATAGCAAGTACATCGAGGTCATAAAATTTCTCCAGCTCAGCGGCAGCCGGTGTCGCTGTTGCTGTCATGCCGGCAAGTACAGGATATTGCTTCAAGAAATTTTGCAACGCAATCGAGCCAAGGATATGCCCACCTGGTTGAATGGGTAATCCCTCTTTTGCCTCCAGGGCTTCCTGTAATCCATCTGGCCAACGCCGATCATCAACGACCCTGCCGGTGAACTCATCTACTATTTCGATCCGTTCATTTCTTACAATGTAATCCACATCTTTTTGCAACAAGACGTGTGCATGTAATGCCTGATTGACTTCCGTTAGTAACACAAAATTAGCTTCACCATGTAAATCTCCACATGAAAAAGCCGCTTCTACTTTGTCGATGCCGGCTTCCGTCAGCAACACATTACGCCGATGCTCGTCCGTTTCCCAGTCGTCTCCCGCTATCAGGGCCTGCACCATCTTAGCGACTTGATAGGGATCTGCCGCTGAGGCCGGCCGCTCCCCAGCGATCACAAGCGGTACCCTCGCTTCGTCTATGAGTATGGAATCTGCTTCATCAACAATAGCAAAACCAAACGGCCGCTGCACGACCTCCTCGGCTTCTCTGGCCATGTGGCTTCGCAAGAAATCAAAGCCGGCTTCTTTGGCGGTCGCATAGGTTACATCCGCAGCATATGCAGCCTTACGTTCAATGGTAGACATGCCTTCCTGTACCACGCCTACAGAAAGACCAAAAAATGAATAGACAGGATACATCCATGCAGCATCTCTTTTTGCAAGATAGTCGTTAAAAGTGAGCACATGAACTCCTGCTCCGGTCAGTGCTTTCAAACAGACCGGCAATACAGCACTGAGGGTCTTGCCTTCTCCCGTTTTCATTTCAATAAGCTTGCCTTCCAACAACCCGATGCCGGCGATTAACTGCACATCAAAGTGCCGCATATCAAGTACACGAGCTGAGACTTCCCGGATCAAAGCAAACGCTTCAGGAAGGAGCGACTCCCATACAATGTCCTCATTATTACCCGTTTTCCTTACCGCTTCATGCATTGATAAAACGCGCAACTTCAGTTTTCTTACGCGTTCTTTCAATCCTTCTTCCGTTGTAATTGCAAGGCCGGCACCCGCGGCATCAATCAGGCCTACCATGTGCCAGTATCGCGTTAAATCTGTGTTTAAAGACTGAACACCCTTCAGCTGCGCGATCTGTTTTTTCCAATTACTCATAAAGGTACAGCAGCTCCTGAGGTTATCGTAAAGTGGATATACAAATTTACAGGATATAGGTACGAATACAACCAAAGATGGTTTAGCGGCTTCACATACCATTCGGAGACCGAATACTCCCGATGGATGAGACCACGAAGCAGTTCCTCAATTTTTTTGATACCTTCATTCAACTATTCTGACCCAGCCCGGTTAACCCATGCTTAAGTTATTCTGCCGCATCTCTTTTGTTTTTCTGATTCTTATCATTTGTACCAATACACTGGCTACAGGACAGCAGTCTGTTGTAAAAGGATTTGTTACAGATGGTGAAACCGAGCAAGCACTGCAAGGTGCATCCGTTGTGCTGGAGAATGATGCAGAGACTTTTCTTGGCACCGTTACAGACGGAGATGGATATTACGTGATCCAGCGATTGCCTGCCGGCACCTATACGCTCCGCATCTCATTCATCGGATTTGAGTCGTTTGAGGAATCCATCACGTTTGCTGCAAGCGGTACAATCTCTCGCAATGTGATTCTGGCTCCTGGTCAGGCAGAATTAGATGAGGTCGTGGTTCAGGCAGACCGGGAATCTGGTGTAACTGCCGTATCTGCAGGCCTGGAATCTGTTGTGCCGGCGCAAATCGAACGCGTTCCCATGCCCGGTGTGACCGGCGACCTGGCCAGTTATCTACAAACCATGCCCGGCATCACGTTACAAGGCGACAGAGGGGGGCAATTTTTTGTTCGCGGTGGCGCCCTGGACCAGAACCTGGCACTGATTGACGGGATGCCGATCTACATGCCATTTCATGTTTTGAGCTTTTACTCCGCATTTCCGGAAGAGATTATCAATAATGCAGATATCTACACAGGCGGCTTCGGTGCAAAGTATGGCACGCGGATGTCCTCTGTAATGGATGTCAAAATCAGGAATGGCAACAAGCAAAATTTGGCCGGCTCTGTATCTGTTGCACCGTTCCTTAGTACAGCGAGAATTGAAGGGCCACTAATCAAAGACCACCTGTCTGTTATTGGTTCGGTACGTCACTCGTTGATAGAAGACGTGATGCCAAACATGCTGGGCCAGGAATTACCATACAGCTTTGGCGATATTTTTGGCAAAGTACATGGTTTTATCAACGCCAACCACAGCATTTCCTTCACGGGTATTCATACCTATGACCGCGGGGATATTGCCGGCACGCAAAAAACGTTTGAAGGGGATGCATTATCCACTGCACCGGTAGATAGCAATTCCGTAGCCTGGCGCAACACGGTGTACGGTGGCAAATACACCTATACTTCCCGCGGACTTCCACTTCAAATGGAATTGTCCGCCAACACGTCGGAAATGACCAATGAAATTGGTACAGAAAACAGTCCGGAACGTACCTCGGGTATCGAAAGCTTTGATGCGAGTGCGCACCTGACCTATGCGTTGAATAACACAGACATTAATGCTGGATTTACACGCAGGGAATCTACCTTAAAGTATGAACTGGGTGGTCAATTTCAGGGCGTACCGGAAATAGCCAGTAACGATCTTGTAGAACATGATGCATACGTTGAGGCAAATTTCTCTTTTCCATCGATAAATTTGCAAGTGCAACCTGGTGTTCACTGGTATCAGTTACCTGATATCGATAAACAATGGATTGACCCGCGCTTCCGGCTTTCTTTCACACCAGAATCCGCCAACGGCAAAGTGAAGCTTAACGGAGCCTGGGGTATTTATCATCAAAGCGTTGCCGGACTGAATGATGAGCGCGACGTGGGCAATCTGTTTACAGCCTGGCTCCCCTCTCCCGCAGAGGCCATACCAGAAAGCCAGCACGCAATTGTTGGTGTCAATGTGCAAGTGAAGCCCTGGCTTTCAGTTGCTGTAGAAGGCTACAGGAAAAGCTTTGAAAACCTGACGGTCCCGATCTTCAGCGTTTTGCCCAGATTCACAACGGCATTGCAGGCAGCTTCGGGTGATGCGTATGGTTATGATTTACGGCTCGACTTTAATGACCGTCCTTTCTGGAATGATTCGAAACTAGACGGGTACATGAGTTATGCCTTTTCCAAGGTAGAATACGAAGCCAGTTCGATTACCTATACGCCGTCTCATGACCGCCGGCATCAGTTTAATATTCTATTACATGCGGAACGCGATAACATCGGCATAACGGCCCAATTACAATATGGCTCCGGACTCCCATTTACAGAGTCATCTGGATTTGACGTCTTCCTTTTATTAACACCTGATGTTGATGTGACTTCCGATCCCGGTCAGGATCGCATTTTGTACGGATCGCCTTTTGAAGGACGCCAGCCGGCCTATCAGCGCCTTGATGTATGGCTTGAGCGTCGTATTGAACGCGGCAGAACAGTTGTTACTTTACGCGCCGGAGGCATCAATATTCTCAATAGAAATAATCTCTTCTACTACGATTTATTTACCTTCAGCAGGGTTGATCAATTGCCTTTTATCCCTTCTATTGGCTTAAAAGTAGAATTGCGCTAAATTGATCAGAAGCCGAGAGAAGTATCGGTATTCCCTCAGATGATCCTGCCATGAAAACCAGTATGTATATGCGACAAGTGCCCATCAGGAAATCCATGAGGGCCTATACCTTGTTCGCCGGCTATTTTCTTGTGTGCGCTCTTCTTTCAGGATGTGACACGGCAACCATCGACCCCTTCAACAACGACGGGAAATACTATACCATTTACGGTTACCTGGATCAATCAAAGAACTTCCAGAACAACACGCAGACGATCCGCGTGATTCCTGTAACCAGAAGACCGGAGAATATTACAGCCCCCAACGATCCCCAGGCAGACCTTGACGGGCGGGCATTTTTAACCGACCTGCTAACAGAGCAAACACAAGAACTCCCCCATACACTACAAGAATTTGAGCCCGGGAAATGGGGCCATGTATTTCGCTTTCCGCTTTTTGTAGCACCTAACCGAGGCTACCGGCTCGAGATCCTTCGTTCTGATGGTATAATGACCATAGCGGAAACGAAAGTGCCGGCTGTTTCCAGCATTAGAATGGAGCAAGGAAGCATACAACAAACAGCCGATCTAGATGCCGTACAAGACCTGCTGCTTACTGGCGTAAATGCACTCTGGGAAATTGACATGATCTATTTCACAGGCGGACCAGGTTGTTTTAGCTCATCGCCCAACCTCGTGCCGTATGGCAGAGTAGGTTCAGCAACGGATGAAGGCTGGTCTTTCCAGCTGAATCTAACGAAAGACAAAGAGACATTGGCAGAGCGTTTTCAAACGTCCAATCTCTTTTTCTGTGGACTGGGCATACGCGCCCAAATCATGGATGATCAATGGGTCTTTCCAGAGGGCGAAATAGATCCGGAATTACAAGCCCTGCCAGAAGGCCTCTCTAATGTAGAAAATGGATTTGGCTTCTTCGGCTCCATTGGCCTGTATCAACACGAATGGGATTTGAGCAGTGAATTAGCTGGTGTGCTAAACGGCGGTGGGTGAGCAGCTTAGGCGGACAGACAAGTATTGGAGGGTACGGATTGACAGGAAGATGGGAAGAGAGATGGATCCCCAATCAAGTTGAGGTTGACGTTGTAGAAGGCGGAGGTTGAATCGAAATAAAACAGATTCAACCCCTGACTCGCATATATAAAAAAGTCGTAGCGTACATCTTATCCGCTTAACTACACATAATAGCCGCTGGTCGATAAAACATGGTGTGTTTGAGTTGAAATTATATTTTGTACAGCCAAAATAATTGCTTTTTCAACGTCAGCATGGGATCAACAATGCGCATTTTTTTACTTGTGGTAGTGCTATCATTTTTCCTCCCTCAAGGAATCTTTGCACAACAGAGCCTTCCGAAGATCAATCCACCGGCACTCCCCTCCTTACTGGCTCCCGGACTTGTGTCAACTTTAATGGGAGAGTATAGTCCAGCGCTTGATATAACCCGGAATGAGCTATATTTCATGAGAAGAACACCCGGGGTATTTGACTACACCATTTACCATTCCCGGTTTGCAGAGAATGGGTGGACATCGCCAGAAATCACTCCTTTTTCCGGGCAACATCGTGACGACGCACCGTATCTCACACCAACAGGTGATCAACTGTTTTTCGATTCAAAAAGGCCTACCACCGATCTAGGTGAACAGACCATCAACCTCTGGCGAACACATAGACAAGAAGATGGCTGGTCTGAGCCCGAATTACTACGCGCTGCATCAGACAATCCGCCCCCTTTAACAGGCGATATGGCAGATGAGTTTGGTCCAGCCATTGATGGAACGGGCGCGCTTTACTTCTACAGCTTCCGAACACCATTCCGGGGAGGTGCACGATACACTGCCCAGCCCGACACATACGATGAAATCTCGCAGGACAGAAGTCTCCCTGACCCTTCCGCACAAACATTTGTCTCCTATCTATACCTTTCTCCTGACAGCAAAACGGCTATCCTGGAAGGGCAGCAACAGGATAAAAGAGAGCGTGATCTATTCTATGCGTGTAAAACAGAAAAAAATACCTGGACAGAAGCAAAGCTCCTGCCCCTCGTGAACACGCCGGCCATGGAGAGTGGTGGCAAGCTAACAGCTGATGGCAGTATTATGATTTTCTCCAGTGACAGAAAGAATAAAAATGCTGCCACAGCGGATTCGAATCTTTACTGGCTGTCTACGAACCAACTACCCATTCCTTGTAAATGAAGCACTTCAGTATTTCCTTTAGCGAGAATTTGCCTATCAGAACTGCTCACTCATAACTCACCGTATAATGCCGCAATGAAATCCCGCAATCGTATTCTTTGATTTCGGTCGGGTTTAAACGGGCAAATGTTGTGATATTGGAAAAGATGGGAATCCCACCACCAAGAATTACGGGGTTGAGCTTTATGATCAATTGGTCGATTAGCTTTGCTTCCAGTAGCTGGCCTGCCAGGTCCCCTCCGCCGCACAACCAGATAGGCTTGCCGGCTTCTTTTTTCAATGCAGTCACATGCTCAACGACATCTCCCTGCACGAGCGCCATGTTAGGATCCGGATCTGTTTTTAGTGTCTTGGAAAAGACATAACCCTTTAAGTTGGGATACGGATCGGTGATCCCTTGCAGCAAGGCAACATCGTAGGTTTTTCTTCCCATGACCACCGTATCAAACCACTCGTACGAAGCAAAAAAATCGGCAACGACGTCGTCATCCCATACAAACCGTCCAAACGTTCCATCTGCTTCAGCGATATATCCATCAATCGAAACAGCAACGTAATATATCAAGTCTCTCATATGCACCTCTTTTTTCGGCGACCATAGATTTCAACATGCACAGCATTCGCGCATCATGATTGACGGAGCAATGCTAACATATCAAAATTCCAATCAGCGTAGTGGGTAAAACGGGCGTTGAACTTGAAAAGCTATTTAATTGACGTCAAACTGCCCTTTTGCCAGGAAATACAAGGTCTGGCGGATTACATCTTCGTCTTTCATCATGAATGAATGGGAAACAGGCATCACGATGAAATCATTCATCCCGGCAATCTTTGCTCGGTCTACAGATACTTTACCATCGTCGTCACCAGGTATCAGGCTTGAATAAAACGGATTAAAAGAATAGTCGCCGGCGATGATACCTAACCCAAACGAAACGTCAGGTAGCTGTTGCACCAAGCTGGTATCTGAAGTAGCCAGTTCATTGCCGGCTGGCCCGTTGAGCCATGTAAACAAATCCAGGCCTCCTAACTCATCGACAAGTTCACTGCCTTGGTTTGGCGGCCCAAGCATCACCACACGGCCTACATTGTCTAGATCTCCTTTGCTATGCAAATATCGCAGTATAATTCCTCCCATTGAATGGGTAACAACATGTACGGAGTCAGAAGCAATGGCACACTGCTGAATTTCAGGTAGTACGTATTCTTTTGCAAGCGTTGCAATATCGAAATCAGTAGAAGGATAATTAACGTTGCAGGTTTCATATCCTGCTTCAATCAAAGCGTGCTCCATCGCATCCATTGAGTTCGCCGACCGAAAAAGTCCATGGAGCAATACAACAGATTGCGTCCGTTTATTCAGAGGCACTACGGGCTTTTTTCCACAACCAGCAATTAAACTTACGACGATGAGCGTACTGAGTACGACAACCACGTGGAAGCGAAATGCCAACAAAGGTGTTTTATTCTTCAGATTTTTTATAATTCCTGAGCGGTTTGTATTGAGATGCATCGTACGATTTATCCTTCATATGATAAAGGTATAAATCAATAAGATGTCCTATTGGTTCTCGATAAGGCGTAGGTAGCACATAAAATTATCCTTCTTTTCGGTTTACAACGGCCACTGCATTGTCCGTCGACAATACAGTCCGAGACTTATTCAAGTACCAACGTTGCGTGTAATTACAAGCATAATTAAACCGCATAACCCTGAAATAGTTGTTTTGTAGTTTTTTAGTCACACAAACAACTTCTCCTGGCTGCAAGGCACGTTCGTCGACATAGCTTGATGGGAAGAACTTCCCCGAACGCTCGAGATTCCCAAGCTGTATATAGAATCCACGCCCCATATGAGCATATTCATCAGACAGCGGTCCTTGTTCTCCACAATGGTTCAGAATCGGGCCGAGTAATTCTTCAAGTGTAATTTCGAAATGAATGGAGGCTGTATGCTCTGTGTGCCTTTCAAGCATGTCTATGATGCCTGTGATGGCCGCTAATCTGAACCGGCCCTGGTGTGTACGAATGGTATTGATAAACTCACGCAAAGCTTTGGCAATTACATACGTGAGGGTATCATGCTCTTCATCTGTTAACGGTTCGAATTTCAGCGGCAGATTGACTACAAGATCTTCTTCTGACAAATCCATCCGCTTTTCAACATGCGCAATCAGCGGAGCCAACTCAGCTTTAGCATTAACAGACAAAAGGCCGGCATCATTCATAATATGATACAGGCCGTAACCACCAAACGGGTTTTGCCTCAATTCAGCGATGACTTCCTTTTTTGCAGCGCTTCTTCGGAATAGTCCCTTCAAATATGGAAGTTTCCCTAAAATCATGGGCTAACAGCTTTCGATCTCTTATAGAACTTTTACCCGTACATTTCTAAACCATATCGTTGCGTCTCCATGCTTTCCCTGTAAACCGATATGGCCATAGGTAGGCAAACTTGCCATGGGTTTAGACAGCCAGTCGGGTACTTCTGAGCCATCCGGATTGTCCTTGACCGAGGTATAGTCTGCCATACTGATATTGATTACCGGCTCACCATTCAGCACAACCGAAATATGCTGACCAACAGCTTTAATGGACATTTTATTCCATTCACCAGGTTTCTTGACAACACTTTTGCTCGCGGCCTTGCGGCCAAAGACTGCAGCACACTGCCAATTTTTCGGTGAGTCTGCCCATTTCTTATTGTGGTCATCTGCTATCTGGATCTCAACTGAGTTCGGAATCCAGTTGATCATATCGGTCCCATGTATGATTACGCCACTGTTCGTTCCATCTGCAGTTTTGAATTCAAGATCCAGTACAAAATCGTCATAAACCATTGAACTCCAAATCGTTTCGTCCTCTGAAGCGGTTAACACGTCCCCCTCAACAGTCCATATGCCCTCTGGATAAATCGCATTAGACAAGTCAGGGCTGAACAAATCTACCCAGCCATCCAGCATTGCATTCGGATGCTCTGTTAACTGCAATTGCCCCAAAGCTGGTACTGATGTAAATAACAAGAGCACAAAAATAGAATAGATGGTCTTCTGTATCATGACTGGAGAACTGATTACGAGTGAAAACTGATTACGAGTGAAAACTAACATTTGCTCAAGGCGAAGATCTGTCCTTTCCCAGGATATAGCAAATCATCCAAACAATTTTTTTCAAAAAAGGCTCATGCGTCAACGCGGTGCATCGCGTGATGTACCAAACCAAACCACAGCATAATTCTCTGACATTGCGGCCCCGATTGCACGCCAACGCACAGCACTCCATGATCCTCTATTCATGATTACCTCATGGTGTCCGGAGCTCTTTTTCCACAATGCAAGAGCTGACTCTGCATTCATTTGCTCACTTAACCACGCCGATACTTCGTAGCCATTTGCGCTGTACTTAGATCCCGAAATCTCGCGCGGTTTATTCCACATACAGGCGGTTTTGGGATTTATGTCTTTGTAACAACAGGCAGACCAGTCTCCAGCATTGGACCAGCTATGCATATTACATATGCCTTTGTCCGGGTTATTAACCTGCAAATCATCTACATGGAGTTTTGCAACGAGATTGAGCGTTCTCGAAGGTGCAATAGCCGGCAGTCCATTTGCCACGCGGTAAGCATTGATGGTAGATATCAGTTCATCTGCAGTTGATGCGTGCGTTTCGGCAACCAGTCGGGTTGTTTTTTGAAGAGAAGCTCCCTGGGCGCTGATGGCCGGCGGTGCAAATGCATAGAGCATCAACAGCAGAAACAAACTGCCATAAGTAATCTGGTTATGTTCAAAAGCAACGCTATGCATTCCTTCAAAGCTGTTTAACGCGAATTTTGCCGCCGCAATAAGGGTCGAACGTTATACTGGCCCCAATAGCAGCACGTGCGATTTGCTTTGCCGACATATCAGAATCATATAACGAATGCATTGCGCCCATGCAATAATCAGATCCTGACCCGATCGAATAATATTGCTTAAATTTGGTCACGGTCATATTTCCAGAGACCGTGAATATCCCGTTCTTATTCAAGACCAAAAACGAAGAATTCAAATCAGCAAACGGGTGATACTTACTATTGCTCTGGTTATTCACAAAGGTGTAATTGTCCTTCAGCTCTTTCCAAAATTTCAAGACAAACCTGTATATTTCTTCCTTCGTATTCAGCTTTACCGCCCTACGATCTTTTAGATAATCATCCAAAATATTTTTGTACAAAGAGTAGCCGGACAATGCAACGTAGGAATTGCCAATTTTCCTGATCTTTGTTGAACTGTAATTTTGCTCTGATACATGTTGCCGGCCAAATGATGTTAAACTATCACTCGCAATCACGGCCTTTTTCCCCTTTCGTACTGCTACTATCGCTGTCATCTATTGTCCTGAAGTCTTCTGATTTGGTATTTAGTTGATTGTTTGCACAGCCCTTAAGAAAGCGCCAACTTACTTGAACAAGTTTTCAAGCAACTCGACGTTTAGCATAGAGATCCAATGTGCTTCTAAGTTGCTCCATCGACCACCCCTTACTCAAAGCATTATAAACAAATTGCTGGGCAGTGACCGGAGCATTACCTCCAGTGGGCGGATCAGTATCCAGATTGGTCGGAAACGAGTATCCATCTGAAATTGCTGCAATCACGTCTCTTGCTGCACATTCATCCATGCTTTCACGCTGATCAACCAGTACCGGATAAACGGCATCAATCATTACATCCCGGTTCACTGTTTCCATCGGACGCCCGAATGCAGAAGATATTTGCACAAGATTGGCCAATCGATCTGCGTCAGATTGATTGGCGCCGGCGCCGTGAAAAAGGGCCGGGCTAAAATAAATCGCGTCTCCTTTTTCCAGCGGTAACTGGACGTGATTTTCCTCAAAATAGGCGACAAAATCAGGATCCCGGTACCTCATGTATCCAGAAGGAAATTGCTGCGAAAAGGGCAGCAACAATGTAGGGCCAGACAACAAAGGCATATCGGTGTGTGCAATGGCGCCTTGTAACGTCAGGTACTGGGACATCATTTGTATTTGTGCAGGAAACTGCGCAACCACCGCTTCCGCCTGAAATCCAAGATGGTAATCTCGATGAGGCGATTGTGAAGCACTCCCCGGCTTAACATTATTCACCTGAGCAGTTATCTGATAGTGAGGCCCCAACCACGCACGGCTCATAAATGCAAGAAGCGCATCTCCATAGTACCCGATAAACAACGCAGGATCCATCACGCATACCTTCTGCAGCGAATTCCAAATGCGCTCATTGGCACCAAAATGATCTCCACCTTTTTTGCCGGCTGCTTTTTCTTGTCTGATAATTACCTTGAACAGATCCGTAACCGCATCGATAATATCCAGATCTGGATACGCTTTTTTAATGACCAACACACCGGGCCCTGTACTCAGACATTTGTTAATTTCCGATCGCAGTGCATATTCCTGGTCGCCGGCAGTCAGCACACTTCGCATCCTGCTTCCGTTATAAATAACAACGTTCTTCTCAACACGGTCAGCGAAGCTGTACGCAAACAGTTCTGTTTGCTGACTACAGATGGCATCAAATGCCAGTAAATCTTGTTCAGACTTTTCAAAAAAAGCTGGTATTGTCCCCATACAGCATTCTATTTGGTTGTCTCGTTCTCTGGCAAGTTGCTACCGTCAGATATAAAATGACAGAGTGAGGAGAAGTAAGGAAGATGTGAGAGATTGCTTCCCCTCCTGGCTTCTTCCAGTCAATAATCAGTATGTTTAAATTAGATACACGGCTCCTATGTTAATTCTTGTATTGATTCGAATCAAGGCAATAGGCCGAATGCTACCTATAATTTACACTGTCTGCTATGTCGCAATTTTTTGCTAGATATTTATCCCGAACAGCAGTTCTACTGATAAGCGGCTGCGTGCTTTTCACGAATGTCAGCTGCAATCAACTCATAAAACAGAAAACACACTATAACTTTCTGTTTTATATCGCAGACGACTTATCCCCTTTCACCGATAGCCAAAACGTCCCCGCATTCAGACGCGTAGGTGAAGAAGGCGTGGTCTTTACAAACGCATTTACAAACGCGCCTTCTTGCACGCCGGCACGTGGCATTGTCCTTACGGGACAGCCTCTTTGGAACCTAAAAGAGGGCGGCACCCTGTTTGGAGCATTACCGGTTGAGTTGCCCGTGTTTCCATTGATGTTAGAACAAGCCGGCTACTTTGTAGGCCATACAGGCAAAGCATGGGGCCCGGGAAGTCTTGAAGCCGGCGGTTGGCCTGAAAGCATAAACCCGGTGGGTATTCCCTACAAAGATATCCTTTCTGATCCTGCGCCTCCGGGCATGACCAATGAAAACTATGCTGCAAACTTTCAGGCATTCCTGGAAGATCGACCAGCAAACCAGCCTTTTTTCTTCTGGTATGGCTCCTTCGAGCCGCATCGAAAATTTGAAGCTGGTCAAGGCATCAAAAACGGGAAGAAATTAAGTGATGCGTATGTCCCTCCTTCTTTGCCGGATCACGAGATCATCAGAAATGATATTATTGATTACGATATAGAAGTTGAATTTGCGGATGCACATTTTGGCCGAATGATCGATCAGTTGGAAGCGCGAGGTGAGTTGGAAAATACCATTATCATTGTTACATCAGATCATGGCATGGCCTTCCCCAGGGCAAAGGCAACGGGGCTATATGATGATGCCACGCATATTCCCCTGTTCATATCGGGACCAGACATCGCCGGCTCCGGACGACGTGTTTCTGACTTTGTTGGCTTGATGGATCTGGCTCCAACCATCCTGGATTTTGCCGGCATCAGGCCCAATGCCGCCATGCATGGCAAAAGCTTGAAACCACAACTTACCACGAGCAAATCTGGCAGAATTGACAAACAGCGAGATCACATCGTGATGGCCATTGAACGCCATACGATTGCAAGGCCAAATTACCTCGGATATCCTATGCGTGCATTGCGCACAGATTCATATCTGCTGGTACACAATTACGAGCCTGACCGATGGCCGGCCGGCGACCCCGACTACATATCCATTCACCAGGGTATTTTTGGTGACATAGATGCAGGCCCCGCCAAAGACTTTATCATCGAAATCGCTTCGGATCCTGAATTTGCAATCTATCACGAATTAGCTACGGGACAACGGCCGGCGTTTGAACTATTCGATTTAAGCAAGGACCGGGCACAACTCAACAATGTTGCAGACGATCCGGAGTACGCAGTAGTAGCAGATAGCTTGACATCGATACTCGACGATTATCTCCAGAAAGCCAAAGACCCACGTGCATTTGGTCATTCACCCTGGGATCAGAATCGCTATTACTTTGGAGATTTACCCGAAATCATGCCTGCAGGCGATCCTGGCAGATGGGATATTAAATAGTGTGACTAAGTACATACACCCTAGAGAAAGAGCAAGGCGGCATAATTACACGAAAGATGGATTGTGTTGTCAACCACAATAACCAAACTCGTGGCCAACCATACAGGGACTTCTTTAGGGTATCCCGTTTCCCAAACATCAGCCCATCTCAAGGAAGGCGTTGTGACCCAATTTTTTGCAAAGCAAACGTATCTGGCAAGGGTAAAGCGATCAACCAAGAAATGCGTTGCAAAAATAAAACTGACTGCCCCCAGGCTTCCTATAAACAAAAAGGGCAATGCGTAAACCAATGCGTGTATGCCGGCGGCAAAGTTACTTTGAGATTTGTTTACAGCCATCCACTGTGTTTGCGTTACAAAGTCACCCACCAGATGTAAAATGATTTGCTCCATATGGTAATTTTATCTTAAAGATTACGTATCAAGCGCAGCAAGAATGTCTCATGTGTATGCGGGTACACTTTGCTTCCCGTAATGAATGCGAATCTGGACCATATGGAGGTCGTCCAGGATCATGCCTAGCGACATTGGTAAATCCCCGGCGGCCTCCTGATTCGCTATCCATCTCACCATAGGGGCATATCTGCTAAACACATTTACCAGACCGCATCAATTACTGTCTGATTTTCTTATATGACTCAATTCTCTGGAGTAACACGTAAATCAATTCTTGAATTTGTATCCATCCCTATTCTAAAGCTTCAAGTGCGTTGTTCGCGTACGTGCCGGAAATCGTGGGCAATACGATGTGGATTTTCACGAGCAACACTTGAGGAGTAGATAACGCATAAGCTTTTAAAATTATTATTCTCCCAGCGTATAATTATATATGCCGGCTCATGCCGGAAGCCCATCATTGGCACTGCTGTTGCGGGGGCATACCGAGCACGGATGAAGATGGCCTCACAGGCGTACTTATTCTACCAGATGCATCCAATATTCTGGTTAAACACGGTGGCTTCTGCGGTTTGCAGCGATGACACCAGCACCGTTTTTAAAAAAAAATTCCATACGCATTACGTACTCGACATCCCGATTGTATCTTAGCAACAGGAAATCTAAATGAACATTGTGTATTAATATGCAGATCACGCAGGCGAAGAAACGTCCTTCTCTAGTTTTCACCATTATTATATACTTATGCCTGGCGTCTTTAAGTCTGCTAGACAGTTCTGCTCAACAGCGAAGTCGATTCCTCAAATGGAGCTACCAGGATGCCGGCGGACTGCTCGAATCTATCGCACCAAAAGTCCCTCTTTTTGCCATTGCCGGAGGCGCCACATTGTTTACAGGGATTCGGATTGATGAACCCTTCCAGGATGATGTTAAAAAATCTTATACCAGTAATAGTGTATGGGGGCACTATCTCGATATTACCAATGAAATTGGTGGTACAAAAGTCAGACTTCCGGTTGCTGGTATTTTCATAGCCACGTTGTTCACCAAAAACACAAAGCTGCAGGATGCGGCGTTTACATCCTTACAAAGCTGGTTATATTCGGGTATTCTCTCTTATGGACTCAAACACAGCTTTGGCCGCTTTCGACCTGAAGATGGCTTTGGAGCAGGTAAATTTGAACCGTTCTCAGCGAACTCGTCTTTTCCTTCCGGCCATACTACAGCCGCCTTTGCGCTGATCACACCATGGGTTTTGTACTATCCGCATCCAATTACTTACGGGTTGTTTGCACTCAGCACTGGAACGGCCATTGCCCGTATGGCACAGGACAAACACTGGCCTACTGACGTGATAGCCGGCGCTGCGCTAGGTTTTTTCACAGGCCGGTATCTAACGAGAAGACATCTCACGAAAGTAGTAAACCCCGGGCTTGATATTTCCTCTTCTGCGATGCCGAATGGATTTGTGATATCCGTTAAATGGTAAGCTCGGCTTTATCCAATTGTTTTTTAAACACAGCTAAAGCTTTTTGACCAGGCCGACGCCAAAAGTGATGTGCTTTTGGTCCAGGTTCTTGGTGAAATCGATGCGCATGGGCATATTAAAGAAATGCGTAAGTGAAAAGCCGAGCTCGTTTTGAACGCCGGAGGAAAAACGAGAAAAAGGATCAAGCGCCCCACTACCGCCAAGCGCTTGCCCATGTGCCCCGTGCACAGTAAATCCAATGCTATTTTGTGCAACACCCCACAAGCCAAGTAATTCAAAAAGGCTCGTTGAAAAATCGTGCTCCCAGGAAACGGACCACACGTTTTCCCCTTTTATAGGCAACCCGTTCAATGTCTTAAACCCGCCAAAAGGCGAAATAGGCCGGCGGCTCACGTCCAAAGCGCTCGCGAATTCTACCGGAAGATTCCCTGTGTACGTTGCACCGTAGAGCTTCAGCCGCAATTCATTCGGCCACGTTCGTCTCTTAAAAAAGGTAGGTAACGTTATTGAAGCCTCGGCAGAATACTTTGTAAAGCCTAAAAAATCATCCTGGCCGCCGGCATTATGGATTACAGACAAACGTAAACCATTTCCTCCACCGGACATCGATGGATCTGGAAGTTGACCAATTTCTACACGTCCTTCCCAGAGAGATAGATCTCCATCCTGAATCTCCGGGTTTGGTCGTTGTGTATTGCCAAAGAACCACCCTTTGCGATCCCGATTTGCGCCAATCGATGCATGGCTCTCCCTCGCATATCGCA
Organism: Rhodothermales bacterium; assembly: GCA_045106435.1. Classification (GTDB taxonomy): domain Bacteria; phylum Bacteroidota; class Rhodothermia; order Rhodothermales; family JAHQVL01; genus JBCCIM01. The sequence goes on along the minus strand of JBGCEN010000317.1, from coordinate 8,969 downwards.
AAGACAACATGGTATGTAAACGATCAGACCGAAATCCAATTTCACCAAACCTCGACTGGCGATCAAAGTAGTCGAAGTAGTCTTCCCAGCCAACGTATGTCGTCAAGGAAGCCATCAGCCTGGAATAACTGGACGAGGCATACTGGGTATCTCTTTTGTCGAGGATTCCGGATTTGATGTAGCCTTTATGGAAGAACCAGGACGGGTTGGATTGCAGGCCAAAATCATAGCGCAAAGAAACATCATATGCCGGCATTTCGCTTGATAAACCATAGCCGGCTTCTGCCGAAAGCGTCAAAGGAGGTGCGAGTTTTAAAGATCGCTCAGCACCTAGATAAAACCCATCGGCCCTGTCGTAGAAGACACGGGCGCTTGAGAAAATGCCACCAATCAAACTTTCGCGCGTCTCCTCCGCCTGTGCTGGTTCGTCCTCGCTTAAATCAATGGCCGTGTACTGGGCGAGTATACCTATCGGACGGAACGAGCGCCCAATGGTCATTCGGGGATCAAGAGATACAACCTCAGCGATTTCCTTCGGCGTCATCGGGACCAGGCCTGGATTCCATCGAAACAGATAGTCTTGTCGATCTGCATTGGCCGCTTCAAAGATGTTTTTATCAGAAGCAAACAATGAATCTGGAACAGGTAAATTCAATACGTGCTTCGTTAGACGGGATACCTGTCGATATCTGGCTGTCGGATACGCTACTCCCAATCGCCCGAAGGATACATACCCTTCAATTTGCAAATCTACAGGTAGCCATACAGAATCTCCTGAAGGCGCAAATTGCTGTTCGTAAAACACATCCCAGTCTTGCACAGGCGCCGGCAGCACATTGGACGGACTCGGCCGCATTTGTGCTTTGAGCAGCACGTAGTCTTCATCCAGCACAGAAACGTGCCCGATGAATGCTGTACTCAATCCCGACTTCGGGCTAAAGTAAATATCGTATACTTTCTTTCCATCTTGTGTATGGTATCCACCCAAAGTAAATGTATAAACGTTCACTGCGTCGGGGTGTGTGGGACCAATCAAACTGAAGCCAAGCACTTCTATCGTGTCATCGTAGAAGTTTGGGATATTTTGTGTAGAAGCAAAGCGCATCGGTTTTGCCGACACCGGGCGCATCCGCTTGGCGCGTACAAAACTGCGTGTCCCTTGTCCCTTCTTCCAGTGGTGCATAGCGATTGACTCCTGTACCTGAGCCAAATCAAATTCACTATACAGCATATACCTTGAATAGCTCTCCGCAGTATAGGTAGCCATGTGCTGTCGCCATGCTGCCTTTTTCTCGATCACTTTGCGCATGATATTGTACGCAGGATCCTCATCGCTCACAAACACTTCTTCCAGGGTGTATGTAACCGGGACCAGTAAGATCTCCAGATTTGATGAGGTCTCGTTTGTCACCTCAATCTGAATGGATTCATACCCAATGTGCCGCACATCTATTTTCGCCGGCACCTTAACCAAACGAAGCTCAAATTCGCCGGCAGCATTTGTGATGGTACCTTCTGTATTGGCAAAATCAAACAGGGTAACCGAAGGCAGCGTTTCACCCGTATCGGCATCCAACACGACTCCGGTGATGACCTTTTGCGCCCAAACAGTGTTTGAGCAGCATAACCCGATTATACAGATGAGCAAGAAATAAGTCGTTCGACTCGTCAATGTATTCCTCTAGAATATTCTTGCTGAGCCGATGCCCACCGTAAACCCCGGCGCATCCAGCCGGGTGGCAAAATCTACGCGAAAGAGCGAAAACAACCCACTTAGAGACACCCCCACTTCCTGGTGCCAGTTGGGTGCACTATTAACCAAACCCACAAATTCCACGTCACATTCACTCCCTAGCGTCAAGCAGACAAACGCACTACGATCTGCCCCAACACTTGCCGATAACCAGGTCCTTGCGTGCCCCCCAAATACAATGAGATTCAACCCGTTCTCTGCAAATCGGCGCATGCCCAAAATTTCAAAGGGTACTGTTTTGAAATTGTGCTCCCAAAAAAGTCCAACGACATCTTCGCCGCGATAGGGTTTGCTCTGTAATGTTTTAAGGGTACCAAATCGATTATAGAACGACATCCTGCCATCTACAGCTCCAAAACGAGTTACCGTTACATCCCCAAACCCTTTCTGCGCTACGACCTTCACATCAAGTGCGTTGGGCAAAAGCCGGCGTTGGAAAAAGGTATTAAATCTCCATTCAAACTCCAGGTTGTAAATCGTAAATGCATGGTCACTATCCAATCCAGGCAAACCATGTTCAATACCAACCGATAAAAATTTACGTTCCAGAAGCCCCATCGTCTCTTCCTTATCGCCCAGGCTGATCTCTGCAACAAAAGAATGTACGCCTGATGCACGCGTTTCAGGATTCGAACGCTGTATAAAATCACCGCCCAAAATATCATAATCGGTTGCCTTAGCAAGATCTCCGTGAGACTCGATCTGCAGGCCGGCTTTTAGGCCAATTTGCGAGTTTGGCACATCGAACGATAAGGTCGAACGAAATCGTAAATTCCGGTAGTAATCAAAGTAATCAATCCCTTCAAAAAGCGTAACAATGCCGTTGAATGTGCGCAGCACCGGCGTACTACCCGTTTGAGTATCTGTATATCTTGCGTAGTTCAGATCAAGAGATAATCGATTCTTTTTATCCAGGCGAAAACGACTACCAACAACATAGGATATTGCCTCTTCCCCTTTAAGTGCGGTACTGAAGCCTATTGAACCATAAAATCGCACCCACTCGGCTAATGAGCGACTAATCCCTAATTCACCATAGAACTCCTCTACCCGGTTAAAACGCACATGAGGTCGCAAGTTTAGGTTTAACCGTTTTTTGCCTTCCGCTCCCTCTTCACCAGACAACGTTACCTCATCATCAGTATTCGAATTTCTGGCAGAAACCTTCATCACTTTCGCGAGCGGACCGGAAGGCTCGTAAGCCTTTGCCAAGGTCATGGTGCTGTCTATCGTTTCATAGGCCGAGGCCTCTGCCTTGTCTAATGGAACGGCAATGCCTTCTACATCAAGCAGCGTATCTTCAGCAACAGAAACCGAGTCTACAACAACTGCCTTGCCCTTGGCAAAAAGGGTGTCTGGCACGGTAATGTTGACATCATAATTAGATATCCTCGATACCTGTTCGATAAAGAAAGTGGGGAAAGACAACAATCTGTTAAATCCTATGTCCACAGACATGCTGCTTCGAAAGTCAACCGGCAACCAGGCGGCGGCACCAAAATTTGAGAACTGTTGTTCGTATGTAACATCAAACGCTTCTATCGGCGGTGGAAAGAGAAATGCTTCTCCCGGATGCAGTTCGACTTCCAGCAAGGCATATTCATCATCAAGGACAGCAATCTTCCCGACAAAGCCGGTCTTTAACTTATTCTTCGGTCGGACAGAAATATCAAACACCACCTGATCGTCCAGCCTTCTGTATCCTAACAGCTCAAAGATATAGTGATCGAGTGCTTTCGGATGTGTAACGCCCAGAAAATTATAGCCGGCGATATCAATATTGTCATCATAGAGATTTGCAACAAACTGCGCCGCAGGCAGCACATCGCTGATATCGAGATTTGACGTTTGCCGGCGCGCTTTTATAACCTCTCTTGTACCCTCAACAGGATCCCAGTAGGTGTCGGTAAATGACTCAATAATCGAAACGATGCCCGTATCGTTTTTAAGCGTAAACCTGTTGTAGGCTTCAGCGGAATACGATGCCAGTTCTTCCCGCCATATTTTTTTGCGCTCAATCACTTTGCGCATAATATCAACGGCCGGGTCTTTTTCGGTTATGACCACTTCTCCCAGGCTATAAACCGTCGGTTGCAGCGCTACGTTTATGTTTTCATTTGCATCGCCAGTAACATCTATATACTGGCTTTCGTATCCAATGTATCTAAACACAAGGACAGCCGGCAGCGAGGGTAATTGTAAGCTGAATTGGCCATCAACATTTGTGATGGTACCCTGATAGGTCCCGTCAATTTGCACGTTGGCTGAAGGCAAAGACTCTCCCGTTTCTGCGTCAGAAACGATCCCATTCACCAGGTGCTGTGCTTCAACAATTTGAGTGGAGGAAAAACCTGATATAAAAAAGCAAAAAGCAAGAAACATTAAGCACCTGATAGGGCTTAACAAAATAGCGGGTTCCAAGAAAGATGAGTTGTGAAGGGGAATTTTTTTCTGCACTATCCCGTGATTTTTTGTTGTGTTAAATTGGCAGTCGACGAAGCAGCGTCCCGTATAGTGTTCTAACTGACCGGAACGGGTTTTGAGGCACAGATTCTTTTCAGACGACGGATAAAACCCGGTACAGTAGCTAGTCCCCTATCCATAGCTGTTCCCTTTTAATTTTATCCGATAATTTTCTATTCGAGTACATAATCATTTCCAAACCTAGATGTCTCACTGGTACGAAGTTTTTGATAACGATCGCGTACAACTCTTAACGCGAAAGCAAGCGACGAGACTAATTCGTATGCTGGTGGCTGCCTTTGTGGTGACGACTGCCGGTATTATTGTGGGTTTTAACTATAAACCCTATTTCCTCTTAATTATTGTGTGCGTGCTCCTTACTTGGTTTGGCGCATTCTGGTGGATTACCTGGCGGCTCCGAATGCTGCGTCGTGTGGTATGGTGTGTGAAGATCTCCGACCGACGTGTGGAAGCCTACGATTATACAAGAAAAAAGATTACACTCGATTGGACGAAAGTACAACGTGTTGAAATTTCAAAAGACTGTTTGATGCTTTTGGGTCCCAGTTTCTGCTCTTTCCAGATTCCCCATCTGTTTACAGATTTCCCCAAATTGAGCCACCGTATCATTTACTGCGCAGAGCTTTACGAAGTGCCAATCTTTATAGATGGGTTGCCGTGGCAAAGCATTGATGTGTACGAGTTATATCCCTTCCTGGCTGAAGGTACGGAGAGTTAGGTGGGGTCACAGATTATCTGTGACTTGTTTCGTGTTTAGGGTTCTGGGTTATTCTTTGCGGGGAATTGAGTTGCGGTAGTTTCGGGCGTTTTTAAGCTTTATTCTTCTGGCTTCCATAGAAAGCGTAGCTTTATACGTTCGCCTCGTTCGTACATCTCTGTATTTCTTGGCACATTTTCTACTCCCAACAACGTGCTACCAAGCTTCTCGATGGTACGTCTCGATGGCCCATTGTCGGGGCTGCAGGTAATATAGAGTTGTTCAAAATCGTGCTCTATTGCCAGTGTTGCCAGTAGGCGGCAGGCCTTTTCAGCAAATCCGTTCCCGCGATGCTTCTTGGTGATTGTGTAGCCAATGTTGCCGGCATATCGATCAATCAACTCATTGCTGCCAATCCTCAGGGAAATGCGCCCTACCCTTTCTTTCGTGGCATTGCTTAAAATGCCAAACACGTACGATGGTACATAATCTCTATAAACATCAGCCGGCGCCAACACCTCTACCACCAGAGAAATCTCTTTTCCTTTTATGGTATCACCGACGTTTCTTAAAAACATATCGAGATCAGAAAATTGACAGCTCTGTTTTTTGTAATACACGCCCTAAAAACTAGCTAAAAAATGTATGCTTTTCTACAGGGAAAACAATATCCAGCTTAAATAGACGAGAAGAGCTACTACAATCAGAATAATGACGAAAGTAGCTTTCTTTGCCGCGCCCATGATGGACTCACTTTTGTGCTGGATGCGCTCCGCCTGATTATTGATTTTCTCAACGCGTTCTATATGGGATCGGTACAACGCCATATATTCTTTCTGCGAAGCTAACATTTCATTCTGCGTTTCAACTTGCTTCTGTTGCAGATCGCGAATTTCCTGAAGTACCTTTAAAGACTCTTCGTTTTCCATAAGTGATCGATTGAAAGGGTTCGCTAAATTAGAAGCGATTGAATGAGATACAGTTCTACCCTTATTCGTTGCACACGACAATCGTTTGCGTATACAGATCATTGTCAGCTAGATTGTGCCATGCGTTGCGCACTGGTCAGCTGCAGTATACCCTTTCGTTTAAAATCCAGGTATTAGGATTTCCATCAACCATAGGCAATGATTCGCTCTGCTATACTATTCCACACGGGACTTTACAAAATGGGTCCGCTCGTTTGGACGTGGCTCGCCTTGCTTGTAACGTTAAATGCATTTATCCCGCTCTACTTCCTCCCAAGAATTGAAGCCATTGCGACGATCATCGTCTTTATGATCGGATTTATACTGATGATCTTGCTCACGCATTTTTACGGATTCACGCGCATACTCGGCCTCGGACACATACTCTGGATTCCACTTGTCATTTATCTTCTCTTCCAGATCAACTCAAATGACCTGCTTGCACCATTCAATCTCTGGATTTTTGCAGTAATCCTTTGTAATGGGATCTCGCTGGTTATTGATACAAGCGATGTGGTTCGTTATGTAAACGGAGACAAAGAACCGCTCGTAAGTGGTCTGTAAATAGCACCCTGTTATCAAAAACAGCTTGAGTTAATCATTCACCAAATTCAATCTGCTCGCGTTGGCAGAGGCTGGACTCGTCCATTTGCCGGCATGACCAACTGACTGGCATCAAAAGGTTCTCTGAATGAGAAGGAGTCAGCCCAGGCTTCGTTCTTAAAGTCAGTCACAACGCCATCCAATACGTTAAATCCTCTAAATCGCCTGGCTACTTTCAGTCCGTCTACTTCGGTATAATCCTCATAATAAAACAGCGTTTCACGAAGCGGCGCGCCCGATTCAGCCGCTCCTCGCCCAAAAGTGACTGTATACCGAATGGCATCAACCATCGACGTTTCTTTATTGATAAAGAGGATGTAATGATCATTGGGTGAATCCCCGATACCTTCGCTGTAAGATACTTTCACCATATCATACAATTTTCCATCGAGGTCCTCCTCAGGAATCACGTCGTAAATAAGACCAGGATCGGCCAAAATAAAGGGAATTGACTCGAAGTAGTATCCTGTTGTTGCCCAAAATCTAGGATTCGGTTGTTTCAGCGTATCAGGACTGATCCATGCATCCGTTCCATCCCATGTAAATCGTCCACTTACTTCTTTCGGGGCATCCGGTGTACCCATCTCCAGTAATTGATGGTAAACCTGCCGCGTACGATTGTCTGCAACAAGCAGCGATTTAAACCTGATGTTCGCGCCGGCATTCGAATACTCCCACGTGTACGAACTGGTGGGCGCATTGTACCACGCTGCCAGTCCACCATGCGCATCAATTGCACGCAAGACCAAACGGCCTCCAGCCGTGGCTTCAAGCCGGTTCTGCGTTTCTTGCACAAGGCCTGCAGGCGCTTCTGCCGTTGCCGCTTGAGGTGTATCAACTTCTTGGCAGCTTGCCAAAAGCAAGACCAGGCACATGTAAACTAGATTTAATCGCATAAATTCGAGTAAAAAAGTAAGGGTGGGCAAGAACTCAGTCTTACCCACCCTACAATCAGCAATTTTTAAAGTTCAACGTGAACTAAGCAGCTTGTGCTTCAGCATCTACTGTTTCGTCCGCTGTCTCATCTGTAAACAAGAAGAAGAAGATGAGTGTGAACACCAGCGTAGCAACGGCAAAAATGCCCCAGAACAATTGCCAGTCCTCCATGGTCAGCGTTCCATTTACGCCATAGGAATTTACAAAAGCACCAGAGAGCTGCGTGCCAAGAAAGAATCCGACGCCCTGCGTAAGCAATACAAGCAGTCCTTGTACTTGCCCTCTAATGGCCGTGGATGTTTTCTTGTCAATGTAGATCTGCCCTGTTACAAAGAAGAAATCGTAACAGATACCATGAATGGCTATCCCCAGCATAATCATCCAAAACGTACCACTTAACGCGGCAGCAGAAAACAGCGTAAAACGAGCAATCCACGCGAGCATTCCAAGTAATAACATCCATTTCACACCCAATCGTGCGAAAAAGAAGGGAATGAGTAGCATGAAAAAGATTTCGGAAAACTGTCCCAGCGACATTTCCCAGCTTGGGTTTTGAAAATGATCAATACCTACCTGGACATTTACATCTCCCAGGTAAACCGGCGCATAGGGAAAGTACGTCCCAAAGGCGATGAAGATCAGCGTAGCTGCAAGAAGGAAAATCATAAATGATCTCGTTCTCAATGCTTTTAAAGCATCGATACCCATGATCTGTCTCCAACTCGTTTTCTGGCCGGCCAATGGTGGCGGTGTCTGTGGAAGGGTGAAGCTGTAAAGCCCGAGGAATATTGCTGCGCCTCCACCAATGTAAAGCGGCAAAGAGGTAGAATCTGCCATCAAGAGTTTTCCAATAACAACGCCGGCTACAACCCATCCGATCGTTCCAAATACACGCACGACTGGAAACTCTTTTTCCTGATTCGTCATGTGATGAAAAGCCAGAGAGGCTGTTAAGCCCAGTGTTGGGAAATAACAGATGGCATGCAAAAAGAGCAACGGCAAGAACATAGAAGTCCCTGCATAACTCGGCATCGCACACATTGCAATCCCCGCAATCAGGCACAAAACGCCTAGTACTTTTTCGGAATCAAAAAATCGATCAGCTACCATCCCCATAAAGAAAGGGGCGATAATCGCAGCAATTGGGCCGAGAGAGTACGCCCAGCTAATTGATTCGCCCATCTCAATGGTCTGCATGTAATTGCCAAGTGTGGGTGCCCAGGCGCCCCAGATGAAGTACTGCGCAAACATCATCACACTCAGTCGTGAGGTCAAAGCTAAATTCATATGACTTGCTTAGTAGGTTGTAAGCGGTTGGTGGTTATTCACACAAGGTCGCAAAATCTGAAGTCAAGAACCAAATCTCTTTCGTTCTCAGGCAGAATTGTGGAATTTTTCTTCTTTATCTTCCTTGCGAGGAGGTACTCGATGGGTACGATGGGTACGATGGGTACGATGGGTACGATGGGTACGATGGGTACGATGGGTACGATGGGTACGATGGGTACGATGGGTACGATGGGTACGA
>JBGCEN010000316.1:0-5810 GCA_045106435.1 Rhodothermales bacterium | reverse complement strand
TGGACCTGCCCTTAAAAAGTGGAGAGATTTTCTGTTAAAACTAATAACAGGAGATTTTTATGAAGAGACGACAATTTACAGAAGAGTTTAAGCTTGAAGCAGTCCGTTTGGTTGAAGCTGATGGACTTAGCTTGCGGCAGGCATCGGAAGATTTAGGCATTGGTTTATCGACTTTGACACGTTGGAAGCAAATTTATAAGCATAATAAATTACCACCAGAACCTGATACTGATTTAAACAAGGAGCTTGTACGTTTACGCAAGGAAAATGACCTGCTTCGTGCAGAGCGTGATTTGTTAAAAAAGGCGACAGCCTTCTTCGCCAAGGAAAGTCGATGATGTTTAAACTTATCGATGCGGGGAAGGCCCAAATACCTGTAACCCGCATGTGTGCTTTGTTGGGCGTAAGCTCAAGTGGATATTACGCTTGGAAGAAACACAAGCCATCACGCAGGCAATTGGATGACATGATCTATCTGGCATATATCCGGGAACAATTTAAGCTATCGAATGATACCTATGGCTACCCCAGAATGTATGCAGAGCTTGTTGAACAAGGGTTTTCTATTGGTAAGCACCGGGTAGCCAGATTAATGCGTGATAATGGATTAAAGGCTCTTCGAAAGCATCGTTTCAAACGAACTACAGATAGCAATCACCATTATCTAGTTGCACCGAACCTTTTAAATCAGGACTTTAGGTGCGAAGGACCAAACCAAAAGTGGGGTGTTAATATTAGTTATTTATGGACCCGCGAAGGCTGGCTTTATCGGGCTATTGTGCTTGATCTTTATTCACGCAGAATCGTCGGCTGGGCTGTGAGTGACCGACTAAAGAAAAGTCTTGCAACAACAGCCCTTTCCAGAGCCATCATAATACGTCAGCCTAAACCGGGTTTGATCCATCATTCTGACAGGGGTAGCCAATACTGTTCGCATGAATATCAAAAACTATTGAAACAAAATAACATGATACCATCGATGAGCGGGAAGGGAAATTGCTATGATAATGCCATGGTCGAAACAGTGTTTAAGACCATTAAAAATGAACTGGTCTGGCGCACGCCTTTCCAAACCAGAAAACAGGCAGAAGATGAACTTGGAAAATATATCAATGGATTCTATAACCCAAAACGTAGGCATTCAGCTTTGGGATACAAATCGCCCATCAAATTCGAAGCTGAAATGAAAACAAAAAGAGAAAACCTCTCTACTTATTCCGGGTAAGTCCAATTCCAAAGACCGTGCGCCTAAGGACGATAAAGAATGGCAATACCTCTGGTCGGGAGTTGATAAAGCCCACGAGGGGTGGCCGGTCGTTAAAATTCAGGTTGCTATCTTTGGCAATTGGAAAATATTGCAATTGGGCATCGTCGCTTTTGTCATCATGGGCGGTCAGGAATTACTTCAAGCGTGGGGGCTGATGAAATGAGTGATTGGTCGTCAGCATTAATTAGCATCGGCATTTTTGCCTTTGCAGGGAATACAATGGGTGCTTTTGTTGGTGATCTCACCACACAAGATCCTGTCAGCATGCATTTAGTCAGCCTTGATTATAGTGATGGTCAAGTCACTCAACGGCATGAAGTGTTCGGCACTGAAAGAATAATCGCTGATTGGGCTGCTCAAGTTACGCGAGATAATCAAGTTCTTTGTAGCGGCGGTGATAAGGCTACTTATAACGGCATCACTGATAAAATGATGTCACTTGATTTTTGGGTGGGTGATACCTGTCCAGAGTTGCAAAAAGGCGATGCCCTTGTCGCCTCATGGGAATATTTAGATTCCCAAAATCTTCGATATAGAATTTCTGGCACTAAATTGATTGAATAACTGCTGATTCTAGAACAAACAAAAAACAGACTGTACGGGTTTTGTACGGGGAATTGCTGCAAATTGCTGCTTTGTTCTGCTTTTAACTGCAAGTTTCCACGAGTTCGGAAAAGCAGAAGCTTAACATACTATTGATTTTATTGATCTAAATGGTGCTGCCGAAGAGAATTGAACTCTCGACCTCTCCCTTACCAAGGGAGTGCTCTATTAGAGCCCTTAAGCATCTTCAGCGTGATAATAATCCTTGATTTCATGCTTCATTCTGCGATGTAATTATACAGTCGCTTTTATTTTCTCATCAAGATTATCCATTTGAAATGTGCTTACTGGCGGGTACCAGAATGTATTGCAATTACATTTCCCTCTCTCTGGCCCATCGGTCACAATTTGAATTCGTGCTATTGGTCTACCGTCAAATTTGACGACTATATCGGTTTCTTTGCCGGTCTCTTCGTCAATACAGATATGCGGTTCTCTTGGCCACGTAAGTCGCTTTTTATACTCTCCCATTTTCCAATCCTGGAAAGTGAACAAAAAAAGAACAAATATAGCTTCTTTTTCTGCAGGTCAATGTGATTATGAGAGATGAGACAGTTCAAGATGTCATCGATAAGCGGTATTGGTTCCGATTTGAGTGCAGTTGTCGCTCTATCCCAGAGCTGCGCCCACCTGAAATGCTCCCACACCAAATTATGCCGACCTGGTCACTTAGTAAAATAGAGCGAGAGTTGCCTTGTTTTTACTGCGAAGAGGTAACAATGTTTGTATCAGGATTTGATGCGCGTGGTCTTGGTGTTGTTAGGGAAGGGGAGTTCTTTGGGAGGTTGCCGGCTAACTCGATCATAAATTGATCGTCCCTTTGATTAGCTGCATTGTATGGCGAACATCTGAACGGGTATTGGCCCAAAGTGTTCGTGTTGAATTTTCTTAATATGGCAGCCGCGCCAAGGTCGCTGAATGCGCCTGGTGCAATCCTCTTTTGGAGGGTAGCCATTATCAGAACCCGTTTCCCTATGGTTTTCTTTTAGGTGGTACTTCGATGCTTTCCAAACTATGGTTCTTTATAGTTAATTGTTGATTGTGAATAAGATAGGATATGAGCTCGGTGGAAGCTTGAATTGTCAAATGGTGTTTATCTCTGAATAAGGATTCTTTTTTTGCTGTTAGTATCCGACATGAAGGTTCGGGTTGTATTTGGAAACAAAAGAATTTGGATATGTTCAGAAAAACACTGGGAAAACGTTGTTGGAGATCAATCGAATAATTAATAATATTCTTGGCAAGAACCCGATCTCCTTGGCATTGCCGCCGTGTTAGGAAGAAAATTGGAAAGGTATAAGGCATAGCCCTGCAATCAGTTGTCTGTTTTCCGGGGCGTATAACAGGGCCAATCCACACAACTTGATGATTGGCCTTTTGCAGTCGTTTAATTAACTCTTCAGCCGCACCCATAAAATGTTTTGATTGATCTCCTGCATAACCTGCATATTGATGTATGATGATGGTTGAGGGCTGTGCTACGTTTTCAAAAAAATCTAACGCCTGATTATTTCGTTCAATGCAACCATCAGTTTTAGCTTTTCGATTTTTGTGTTCATATACATAGTTTTTGATTCCACTTTGTGCATGGCAGCTTGAGCGATACAAAATATTGATCTCATGATCAGGAAAGTTTTCCACTAAGCCAGCAACTAAATGGCGGGCGTGGCTGTCACCGAATGTGTAAATTTTATCAATTTTGCCGCTGTTTGCTCTACAGGTAATAAATTGAGCATCAGAATTATCATCAAGGTTTAGATTATCAGCGTCGGTGCTGTCGCAGTATGCAGTTTCGTCTGCTCGCATCTCTTTCTCTGTTTTTAGTATTTTCTTGTCTGAAACTCGCCAAGTAAGACCATTGTTCTCTTGGATAAAAATCGCAAAGCTAAAACACAATATACCACCCAGAATTATTGCTGAAGTAATTCTCAATGCAAGTTTTGGAGTGTGTTCTGAGATTGAGCGGAAGGAAAGATCTTTAGTCAAGAACCATAAGAACCAACCAAGTATGATTGAAATACCGCCTAAACAAAAACTTTCAAAGAGTGAAATTTCATCAAGTGTGAGATAACGCCATAAAACGATAACTGGCCAGTGAATTAAGTAGAGCTGGTAGCTGATTTTGGCGAGAAATTGGACAAAGTAGAAATGCCCAATTGCTGCGGTAAAATTATTAGGTAGGATTAGCAAGGCGCCGGAAAAAGTGACGAATAACGCCGTGTAATTACTCAGGTCAAATAGAGGGCCTATGATAATTAAACCAACTGCCAAAACGACAATGAGAATCGATTTCATCCCCTTGATGGCTACGAGTTTTGAACGACTTGTTGCAAATGCAAGTAAGCACCCTCCCGTAACTTGAAAAATTCTGAATGGCATAAGATAAAAAATGGCTTCTTCACTTTTCTCTAGGTTAGGCCATATTGGTGATGCAATCATTATCTGAGTTGTTGTATTTATCTGCCAAATCATTCCCAGCCAAAGCATTAGGCCAAGGGTAAATAGAAAGCCAATCACATACACAAGTTTTATCCACCTTGCTAAAACTAGTGCACATGCAAATAGAAGATAGAATTGTTCCTCAACTGAAAGAGACCAGGTATGTAGAAAAGGTCTCAATTCGTTTTCGGGAGCGAAATAACCTGCTTGACTGTAGAAGAAGGTATTTGAAGTTAGGAGGAAGGCATATTTAATTTGGGCACCTATTCCGGCCAGGGGGTCTGGAGAAAAAATAAGTGTACAGACTATTAAGCAGATAGATGTAACAGTCACAAATGAGGGGGCTAACCGCCAAAATCTTTTGATTAGGAAACCTAATGCATCGTATTGACCTTTAATGTCGTATTCACGCATAATAATTTTTGTCATCAAATATCCGCTAAGTAAAAAGAACAAGTCGACACCTAAATAACCAAACTCAAATCCAGGAAAATCTAGATGAAAAAATAAAACTAGCGAAATGGCGAGAGCCCTAAGGGTATCCAGTTCATGGATGCGAATGGGGTGAGTATTGTTGGCACGTGTCATGAAATTGCAATTCTTTCGTGTACAACCCATGTGCACAAATAGTTGAATGTCTGTATTTAAACCGTTGCTTACGAAATTTCTTTTACTATTATCACTATCATACTGACGCAAGAAAAATTTGAAATAAGTGAGGGTGGGTCGAATGCTGTTTGTATTTATTAAGTAGAGTATTTTTTAATTGGTTTCCTTTCGGTCTAATTTACTTGATAAAATCAATGGATATTTTTTGATCCCGAACACTCCTTCATTTGCAATGACCGGAAACGATATATTTAAGGATTGTACCAGTAGAAATCGTCTAAAGGCTCTCTTATATGTTTGGCTTTTATCAAAGGTATGACTGAGGCACACTTAGCCAGCATTGCTGTTGTTTTTGAGGAGTATAGAAATCTAAATGATGACAAATACCGCAATAAACTAGGAGAGCACTTTGGGTTCTATTTTCCTATGCAATTTACAATTCGCCAAGTGACCGATGTTTTTACGTAATACTTGGAAGAGCGGTATAAGCCCGCTAGCACCTGCACTGTGCGTCATCATATAATTCTGGACAGACTACGGTTTAAAATAAGAGAGTATTAGGCTCATCTGTTGTGTTTAATTATGCTGCTTGTTTGCGGAATTGCAAGCGTCGCTGCTCTATGGTCTTCTGTTTAATCCTTTCGCTTTGTTCTAAGATTGCTTGCCCGCGCCCAAAGTAGACATCTGCTGGCGTGAGGTTTTTCAGGCTCTCATGATATCGGTCATTGTTATAGTGATCGATAAAAGCCTTGATCTGATGTTCTAGATCACCCGGCAAGAAATAGTTCTCAAGTAAGATGCGGTTTTTGAGGGTTTGATGCCAGCGCTCAATCTTACCTTGGGTTTGAGGATGATATGGAGCGCCGCGAGTGTGATCCATGCCTTTATCGTT
>JBGCEN010000315.1:0-10662 GCA_045106435.1 Rhodothermales bacterium | reverse complement strand
ACCAGACCTGGATAAATTAAACGGCGAAGACTCAAAAGGTATGTCTAACATCGATATAGCGCTTAAAAACCCTTCAACATTGGACATTCCTTGATCGGTGTTCGATATTCGAGACTTTGTCCAAAAGGACAAAGTCGAGCTTAGTCCACCGAACCCAGTACAATTACTTTGGCGCAGCGGAGAGGGAAGCGGCTTGATTGGGGATCTACTGAAGGATTGCTTTGAGAGGGATAAATTCGTTTTCTACAGTGAGTTGAATGAACACAAGTAATATGCCATCTATGGTGAAAAATGATGGTTTACTGAACAAAATCTCAACATAAAACCAAACACGATATTGAGTATTGTAATTCGAACGCCAGACTGGGTCAAGCATGCCATATTTTATCAGATTTTTCCTGATCGGTTTAAGCGAGGTTCAGAAGTAGCTCCGCCTCCAGGTGTGACTTTTAAGCCATGGGGTACTCGGCCAGAAGCGCAAGGCTTTCAAGGGGGAGATTTATATGGCGTTATCGAATCACTTCCCTACCTGCTTGATTTAGGAATCACGGCTTTATATCTCAATCCGATATTTTCATCGGCTGCAAATCACCGGTACCATACGTTCGATTATTATCAAGTGGATCCGTTGCTAGGTGGCAATGACGCTTTGCGAGCACTACTTGATGCTGCGCACGAGAAGGACATGAAAGTTGTACTGGATGGCGTTTTTAATCACGCAAGCCGTGGCTTCTGGCCTTTTCATCATGTGCTGGAAAATGGCAGTGATTCACCATATATCGATTGGTTTACAGTGCATGATTGGCCGCTTAATCCATATCCTGAAAACAAAGATGAGCCGATTAATTATGATGCGTGGTGGGGACTGCCGGCCTTGCCAAAACTGAATACTAAAAATATCGATGTCCAGCAGTACATCCTGGATATTGCGACCTATTGGATTAACTTTGGCATTGACGGTTGGCGGCTCGATGTGCCGGCAGAGATCGACGACGATCATTTCTGGCAGCAATTCCGACGTGTTGTTAAAAGGGCAAACCCGGATGCCTATATCTGTGGTGAAATTTGGGAAGAAGCACAACGATGGCTGCAGGGTGATCAATTCGATGCTGTAATGAATTACACCGTTTCGTGGGCTGCAATGAGCTACTGTGGGCATCAATCACTGAGACCTGGATATGACCGAGAACATTTATCGTTGCACCCGCTAGATGCGTCAGCTGTGGCTGAGGTTATAGATGACATGCACGGGTGGTATGATTGGGAAATCAACCAGGCGCAGTTGAATCTGCTTGGGAGCCATGATACAGCACGTGCCCTTTGGGTGCTGAGTGAAGACAAGACCGCACTGAAGATGTGCGTTTTGCTGCAAATGACATTGCCCGGCGCGCCTTGTATATATTACGGCGATGAAATTGGGATGTCGGCCGGCGACGATCCATACTGTCGGGAGGCGTTCCCTTGGGACAATAAGAAGCTGTGGGATGAAGACTTGCTCCGGTATTTTAGCGACGTGTGTGCATTACGCCATGGGCATGAAGTACTTCGCATTGGAGATTTTGAAAGCATCTACACCGATGGTATGGTATGGGCATTTCGGCGCCGGCTAGGGGAGCAGGTTGCCTATATCGTTTTTAATGCAGGGGATGATAAAGAAAACCTGGCTTTCAGCCTGTTTGCCTTGAATGCAGAATTTGAAGCACATTGGGTTTTAAATGAGGGTATGATCGATTTTGCAGAGGGGCAACCTGTAAGTATAACCATGCAACCTAAATCTGGCCTCGTACTTACGGGGCTGATCCCCTGAAAATGATGTCAGGTGTTTTAACCCGTGAAAATACTTGCATAACATGCTACTTTAACAGAGATTTGTGCAGCATCTATATGCAACCTCCAGATAAAGGCTACACATTACTCCCACCAGAAAGAAGGTCTAGTTTATGTTTAACACCCCCCACAAGTACTCGTCGCTGTCATTTTTTACCGTTCTCGCTTTGATGGTGATGACCTGGTCGATTGGCTGGGCAACATCAGCAAAAGCACAGCAAGAAGATCGGCCCTTGAGAATTATTGCATTTGGAGCGCATCCGGATGATTGTGAAATCAAGGCATCAGGCGTAGCCAGGATGTGGGCTTCGAGAGGGCACAAGGTTAAGTTTGTGTCTGTAACCAATGGCGATATTGGCCATTTTGAAATGGCAGGTGGAGAATTGGCGCGCCGGCGGACCAAAGAAGTGGAAGAATGCGCCAAGCTGTTGGGGATTGAAACAGAAGTGTTGGACAATCATGATGGCGAACTAATGCCAACGCTCGAGAACAGGAAGAAAATTGCCCGGCTCATTCGAGAATGGCAGGCAGATGTCGTGCTGGCACCAAGATCTAACGATTATCATCCAGATCATCGGTATACAGCCATTTTAGTGCAGGATGCATCATTCATGGTAACGGTTCCTTTCTTCACACCCGATACGCCGCGTGTGACAAAGAATCCTGTATTTATGTATTACTATGATCGTTTTCAAAAACCCTATCCCTTCGAGCCAACGATTGCCATTGGTATTGATGAGGAATCTGGACCTAAGTACGTGTGTATGGCCGAGTTGAAATCTCAGTTTTCTGAGTGGAATGCCTGGCTCGATGGATATGACAACGAAGTGCCGGCAGATGAACCTGGGCGAAGGGCGTATATCGCAGAGCGATTCCAGGCCCGTGATACATTTGTTGCAAACAAGTATAGAGATCTCCTCATCGACTATTACGGAGAGGAGAAAGGGAAATCTTTTAAATATGCCGAGGTATTTGAGCTATCCGAATATGGGAGCCGGCCCTCGAAGGAGGTCCTGAAAGAACTTTTCCCGTTTTTCGATTAATCACGCCTTGGTTAGAAGAAGAACATCTCATAAAATCAAAAAGGGGAAGCAGCTATACGACTGCTTCCCCTTTTCTCATTAAGGGCATATCCTGCAACACAAAAATTCTATCCTTCCCTAACTCCTTTTATCCCATTCTTGGGTGGAGATATTTCCTGCACACTACATCACTACCCATAAACATCAAATAAATAAATACAATACCCAAACCTGAAAACAAATACTGACCATTCATCCAGGAAAACAAAATCCCTATAACAGTCAGTAAGGTCAGGCTAATAATTCCTAGAACAACAAACAGGTTTGAAGCATTCAAAACGAAACGTCTAGTTTTCGCTGTCATATCTATATCCTCCGGCACAATTACGTCTCTTAGGATAGAAACGGAGTCATACCGTCGTTGAATTCAATTTATATAAAATCCTGACTTTTTGATGAGAACTAGTTTGACCCCTGGTCACGAACAGTTATTCATCGAAGTACAGTCAGGCCTTTAAGTTAGCGTGCTAAAAGCACCCTGGTTACACCTGTATCGTCCAAAGTTGATCACAAAAAAGCGATTGGTTAATGATCCAAATAGACTTACGATCTACTTTGAAAGGCACCTTCAACGCTCCAAAAAAGAATTAGACTATGAAGTTTCAAGAAGAAGCGTTTAAGAAAGAGAAAAAACGGTTGGCAAGATAGATTACTGTTTGCTAACTAACCTGCCTATGCAAATCTATCGTGGCCGGCTTAAATTCATGCGGAAAAGAAGTACGTAAATCAAAGAAAAACATAGGCTAAACCTGCGAAAAGCATACTTATGGTGTAGACCTGTTACTCCCTTTGGCGCGCATTACCAGTAGCTTATTAATTGACGTTACGCGAAACTCTGATTCTCTGTTAACGGCTTTGATCTTATAGGGAAATTCCGAGCATAACGTAAGCCGAGTTCAGATTTCAAAGCAGGAAAACGGAGTGGCGTTTATGTGGATCAACCGAGCCAGGGCAAAGGTTTTGCAGCCCATTATGATATCGGGCATTGGATAGCTGAACCCTTTGGTTCAAAATACGTGTAACTATTAGTAACCAACCTTCAACCAAGATTACTGAGACAACCTGCAAATCAGGTGTCTTTTTTAGCATAAACGGTTCCGGTTAGCAATTATTGAAAGCCATGGAATACAAAGACGATTATTTCCCCTTCCGCACGGTATTAAGTCTCGAGCCACTGATTGATTTTTGGCGAGAATTAGAGCAAGAAACCACTGGATTTAAGTCCAACCTGGCAACACAGGTGCTGAACGAAATAGAGAACGTTTCGGCTTTAAGAGGAGAAATTGAAGATATTTCTGTCTTGGAAGAGCATAGTGAGCTGTTGGATCTGCTCATGTCCATTTTGCTACCTGTAGGCATGTCAGAGACTTCCTACTCTGCAGCGATTTTGCCGTGGGACCCCAAGAGTTTTTATACGACGCCGGCATTTGAACGCGAAAATCTGATGCATCATTTGATGCAGTTTTATGCGCAGAAGGCAGAGCACATGTCCAAGGGGAAAACGGTCAATGCGTATCTGAGTTTGTTGGCCGAACTCTATGATCAAGACTCGCTGGCCAAATTGCCTATGTTTTTTCCTGTGCACAACGAGGAAAATGGCCTGGTGCGTTTCTTCAAAATAGATTTTGACGCCAGATTCTCTCGTGTGAAGAAGCTGGGCCCTTTGCCAGAACTCGATAAAGGGGACTTCGCAGAAATTATGTCGAACGTGATGGATCTTGATCTATGGCAGAAAAAACTTCCGCCTGAGTTGATAGAATTCCACGGATTTGGATTGTTGACCGCTGTTGAGGTCACAGAAGGACAGATCATTTCGATTCTTAAGAACGATCTGCTTCAAAAAGATGCATTGAGCTCACCTGCCAAGATTGAGCAGATCCAGGGGCGTATTCGTTCGCTAATGCGGATGCCTGATCTTAATGTTGGACTTGTTTCAATTGCAAGGGGAGACTTCGATAAAATTACCAGTATCCAGCCGCTTGGCAGAAGTATACTGCTGAGTAAGGGCGTGGCGCCAAGCTGTCCGATGTGGAATAAATCACTCTATTCTATGGTGTGTGATGGCCGGCGGGAACCCATGGTTATGCAGAACCTCGACGCCTATGAGAATAAGACGGGTTTCGAGATATACCTGATTGAGCAGGGCTATCATAATATTCTGCTGGCTCCGCTCCACTATGAAGATGGATTGGTGGGTATACTGGAAGTAGCTTCGCCAAACCCCAATGATTTGAACGGCTTTACAATGAATAAGCTTGACGAAATCATGGGACTTTTTGCGCTGGCCATTCATCGAGGTATGGATGAGCAGGAAGACCGTGTACAAGCGATCATCAAGGAGCAATACACATCTATTCATCCGGCTGTTGAGTGGCGGTTTAGAGAAGCAGCACTTGATTTTATTCGTCAACAGGGTGAACCTGATGTAGTAGCTCAGGCTGATTCCATCGTATTTCAGGATGTATATCCGTTATATGGACTTTCTGATATCAGGGGCTCATCGGAAGTGCGTAACGTAACAATTCAAGCGGATCTAATCAGCCAGTTGGAGTTGGCGCATGCTGTCTTGATTGAAGCTCAGAAATATCGACCGTTACATGTAATTGACGAGATGAGTTATCAATTATCCGTCTATTCTACAGAGATCGAAAGCGAGTTGAGATCAGGTGATGAGATAAATATTTTGAATTTCTTGAAGGACGAGGTGGAGCCCTTGTTTGATGAGTTAATTCAATTTGGTGCCTCGGTAGACGAAGCGGTCACCAGATATCGTGATGCCATTGATTCTGATCTTGGTGTGCTCTATCAAAAACGTAAAGAATACGAGCAAAGTGTTCGTATGATCAACGACACAATTGGCGCTTTTATCGACAAGCGGGAAGTTGATGCGCAGAAGATGTATCCGCACTTTTTTGAAATGTTCAAAACTGACGGTGTGGATTACAACTTGTATGTTGGAGCTTCGCTCGTAGAAAACAGGTCATATGATTCAATCTATCTGAGAAACCTTCGTTTGTGGCAGCTCATGCTGATGTGTGGCGTCCAATGGGAAATGGATAAATTGATTCCAACACTTAAAGTACCCCTTCATGTAGCACATCTAATTCTTGTACAGAATATGCCTTTGTCTATACGTTTTCGCGTAGATGAAAAGAAATTTGATGTCGATGGGGCTTACAACATTCGATACGAGATTGTCAAAAAACGAATTGATAAAGCGCGGATAGAAGGCACAAGAGAACGATTGACTCAACCGGGTAAAATTGCGATCGTTTATTCGCAAGATGCAGAAGTACAAGAATATCAGCGATATATCAAGTACATGCAGGCATCTGGTTACTTTACCGAAGAGGTTGAAGACGTATCTCTTGAGAACTTGCAGGGAGTACATGGTCTGAGGGCGCTACGCGTATCGATCCGTCCGCAAGAAGCTAAAATTACCGGCGGTCCTATTTCGGAATTACATGCAATTCCATTAGGAGATGGAGCCAGTAATACGGCCTATACTGTGGAAGTGGATTCTCCTGAATCATTACATTAAGTTCTCTGCGTAGGGCTTTACTTGCGAGTGATGCAAAAAAGAAATGATTCGCGCTGATTATAGTCGCGTACTCTAATTGATTGGGGTGCCTGCTCTGAGCTTGATTGGGAGATCTGTTTGAAGCGCGACATACAGGCAATTTTAATCATTTGCGCTGCGCAAAGATTCTTCGCGTTGCTCAGCATGGCATGACAAAAATGCTTCTGCTCATACTGGTAGTCTGACAAGTTTATAATGTCAGGTAAATTAATCGTCATCTTGAGCCCGGCGAAAGATCTTTCGAAATACAATAAATCGGTCTTTGGTTAACGCAAGGGCATGTGACTGTGATTCGTGAGATCCTTCGGCTTCAGGGTGACGGCTTGTTTTCCCGTCTTTATAAATTTGCCGAAACAACCTAAGCCTGTCTCACAATAAATATCTATTCCGGTTATTTTTATGCAGCGTTGGAGCCCCCCTGACGAATGGATACGCGTTCGCACAATTGATGCGCACACAGGCGGAGAACCGTTTCGGATTATCACTGGTGGATTGCCACCTGTACACGGCAATACGATACTAGAGCGACGTAGATACGCAAAAGAGCATCTCGATCATTATCGAAGAGCGCTCATGTTAGAGCCAAGGGGGCATCCTGATATGTACGGATGTATTGTTACCCCACCAGATCGCTCTGATTCAGATATAGGTGTACTGTTTTTACATAATGAAGGCTACAGTACGATGTGTGGCCATGGTATCATTGCCCTTTCCAAGGTAATGGTCGAAACCGGCTGGGTTGATGCCGTATCACCGGTGACCGAACTACGCATAGATTCTCCCGCCGGCCAAATAATTGCTCAGGTTCATCTTTCTGAAGGAGACATGGGCCTTCCAAAGGCGGATCCGAATCCAGGCAACGCTTTTCAGCAACCGAAGGTGTCACATGTATCGTTCTTTAATGTGCCTTCTTACGTCGCAGAGCTGGATTGCAAAATTGAAGTAGAGGGAATCGGTGAAGTGCAGTATGACCTTGCTTTTGGTGGGGCGTTTTATGCCTATGTAAATGCGCAACCTTTAGGTATTTCATGCAACGCAGATAATGCCAGAGAGCTTATTGAAAAAGGGATGATGATCAAGCGAGCTGTAATGGCTCAGCGTGAAATCTCTCATCCTTTTGATGCCGACCTTGGATTCTTGTATGGGACGATCTTTGTCGCTGATGCCGAGGATTCTTCAAATCACAGCAGAAATGTATGTGTGTTTGCAGAAGGTGAGGTTGATAGATCGCCAACTGGCACGGGTGTGAGTGGGAGATTGGCTTTGCATTATGCACGTGGTGAAATTGGGATAGGCGAAAGTATTACCATTGAAAGCATCATTGGCAGTACCTTTAACGGGGAAGTGACCCAAGAGACAAAATTTGGTGGATATAGCGCCATTGTTCCCAAAGTGGAAGGCACAGCGCATATCACTGGCCGGCACGAATTCCTGATAGATCCTGCTGATCCTCTAAAAACTGGATTTTTCTTGAGATAGCTAATTGACGCTGCCTTTTTAGTGTGGCTGCATGGGTGATTGCCTAAGTGATTGCCCACATCTACACAGCGAACAAGCGCAGATTTGATTGTATATCATGCGAGATTTGCGTAACGTGATGTTAAGCACTATACCAATAAAAAAGCCCCCGATTTTGATCGTCCGACTACGATATTCTTTGCTGTTTTTCTTTTTTGCAATGCTCGGATTGACAAGCAGTTGCGAGATGGAAAAGAAAGACGCGTATGGCGAGGATACTGCGCGCGTTCAGGCAATTTCTTTGTTTGATGGTACTTCGTTTGAAGGATGGGAAGGAGCGAATGAGTTTTTTCGTATTGAAGATGAAGCAATTGTAGCCGGCTCAATCCATAGGATTATTCCTCAAAACGAATTTGTTTGTACAATAAATCGTTTCTCCAACTTTCGGCTGAAACTGGAAACCAGGTTGGTCGGAGAAAAAACAAACGCCGGCATTCAATTTCATACGGAGCGTATTCCGAATGACAATGAAGTTATCGGATTCCAGGCAGATATTGGAGAAGGATACTGGGGAGGACTATATGATGAGTCACGACGTAATAAGATGCTGGCATCTGCAGATTCGGCTTTGATTCGTGAGATTATTAAAAAAGAGGAATGGAATGTGTACGAACTTGAGGCGATAGGTGCCAATATTCGTATATCCATCAATGACCGGCAGACAATTGCATATACTGAGCAAGATCCTGATATTCCATTAGAAGGACACATCTGTTTGCAAATTCATAGTGGTCCTCCAGGTGAACAATGGTATAAATCTATTTCATTAGAAGATTTAAGCTAAACCGTGTTAACCTGGTCGATAAAGAGCAAGACCCATGAAGCGAGATAAAATCTTTACGCGTAATCTGGAAGGCCGAATGATCGAAATCGGCAACTGGAAAGCCAGAACATCGCAGGACGATGCCTTTATCGGGTTGCCACTGTCAGATAGTGGTTTGGAGAAACTTCGGCACGGACGAGAGCGAGGGGAGTCTGATAGTCAGATCTTTTTCGACATCCATGATGCAAAGAGGGGAAACAGGCCGGCGCTGGCGCTGGAAGAGCTTACCATACCGCAACTGGCAAAGATTGTATCAAATTTATTGGAGGAGCATCTAGAGTCTGTTAATCGAATGTCTAAGGAAGATCTAATCCAAATGGTTAAACGGCTGGCTAAAATAAAAAAGGTCAACATCGGATTCGATATTGACCTTGGATCCTGATGAAACAGGATACCATATTTGTGATCGGGGCCTGGATTAGATCTCTTTATGTTTCTTGGCTTCGATCTTCTTCCCGTTAATGGTGATTTCAATAGACTCCTCTCCGTCTTCGTGCATGAAGACAACATCTTCACCTTCTCCATCTCCGCGCATAATAATCACTTTGTCGTCGTCATCGTCGTCCCCCGTTTTAAATTTTAAAACGCGGTTCTTGAATTCGAAACGTTCATGCTCCAATATTTCTCTACGTAATTCCAATGCGCGTCTTTTTTGATCCAGCGCATTATCCCAGTCTACATGTTTCCTCAGGCGCTCATGATTCCATTTCTTGTGATGCCATCTGCTATGGCGATCAGAATGGTCGTACTCCCAAGAAAAAAAGTCTGCCTCTACACCTTCTGCATCAGATGACTGAAAAGCCTGTCCGTTTATGATCAAGTGCGTGGCAACAATAGGCTTTTCAGCAAAAAGAGAAGAAAAATACTGATAGCTGGTAAGTCCAAAAAGAACGATGGCAGAGACACCAAGTACGGGGACCAGGCGTTCGCGCGTCCAAAACTGCCTTACGCGCACCAGAAATCTACTAACATTAAAAGACATAACATCCTCCTTTGAAAAGGGTGATTGTTTTTTCAGACTGGAGGTGATGATTGGGCATCAAATTTAGCTGAAAAAATGTATCAACGTGTTGAAGAGCAAATTGGCCGGCTTTTATTTGTCTTTAACCTTTCATTGGCTGGCCATAACAACCAAACGGAGTCGTTCAAGAATTATTGTACGCCTCATGGAAAAAGAGCTAAAAAATTAGCAGCATTTCAGATAAGACGTTTAGATCATAAGGGAGTTACTCTTTTTTGAAAAAAAACATGCGCTATTAGAATGACCCAACCCAGAACCTTGAACCCCAAACCCGGAACGGATCACAGATAAAGCTTTTGCTTTATCTGTGATCCAGTTACTATTTGTCTGCTTCTTTTTTTGTGAGCTTTAAAGGGAGCTCAATCCCTCCCTGATACCAGGTGCCTTCAGCAATATTGCCGGCGTCATTCATCGTGCCACTGTAGCTTCCGCCTATTGAATTGGTTGAAAATGTAAGCTTATTGTCTTCAAACATGATTTCATCAACAGGGATGCGAGGACTGCCCTGGTCAACACTAATCAGTACGGCTTTGAGTTTGCCTTCTTCTTTTTTCTCGACTTCCAGTTTGAGGCGTAAAACAGCAGAACCCGTATTGAGCGAGCCGTTCCATTCTTCCAAGACTTGCTCGTGCGTTTCGTCTTGTGCAGAGGCCTGTTGCATACCTGATGTGCCAAGAATCAGCGCGATGAATACGAATACAAAAGGAATGTGTTTTTTCATTGCTTAGGTAGTTTGATGAGGATTACGGGGCGATACGAAAGCCCAGGGGATTCGGTTACTTTAGCCGGCTTATTTAGCCTCCATTAGCGT
>JBGCEN010000314.1:0-4848 GCA_045106435.1 Rhodothermales bacterium | reverse complement strand
CTTCCTGCGTCGACGAAAATCGTCGACATCCGATCAGGATGACATGATTGGGTGTTTTTAGCTAGTTTCGATAATAATTATCACTCATATTGTTACATCAAACCCTAAACCCTAAACCCTAAACCCTAAACCCTAAACCCTAAACCTTGAACCCGGAACCCTAAACCCGGAACGCGTCATTGATCTCAATGACGCCCTTCGCAAGCCGGCCGTTCAGCATGTCGTCAAAACCCTCCGCGATTGTTTCCAGGGTATAGGTCTTGGTGATCAACTCGTCGAGCTTCATCTGGCCACTGGTATACAGATCGAACAGTCGGGGGAAATCACGGTTGGGATTACACTGGCCGTAAAGTGGATTGATATAGATTTTGTCCCACTCAAAAAGCTCACAGTCAAAATCGATGCGTTGCTCAATGCCGCTAACTTGCACGGCCGTACCTGCACTGCGAACCAGCTTTAGCGGGGCTGACCCCAGGGCCGGGACTGCAGTACATTCAAAGGCATAGTCTGCACCTCTGCCGTGATTCAATTCGCAAACGCGTCTCCTGACCTCCTCGAAATCCATATCCTCCAGGCTGGAGCGCACGGCATGCGTAGCGCCAAAAGCCTTTGCCTGATCCAATCTATGATCGCTGATATCGATGGCGATCACCTTGGCCGCGCCGGAGAGCCGTGCCGCCTGCACAACATTGAGGCCAACGCCCCCGCATCCGATGACACAGACGGTTGAGCCGGCTTTGACGTTAGCTGTGTTAACCACCGATCCCCAGCCTGTCATCACGCCACAAGCTGCTATAGATGCAACATTGAACGGCACATTGTCTGTCAGTTTATTGACAGCGGCTTGTTTTACAACGGTGTACTCAGACATGGTGCCGAGATGAAAAGACCGCTCAATCGGTTGGCCGTCCATGGTAGACGCTTCGGCATGGGCATGGCCGGCGAGGTCTCCTGAACAGACGGGTGAGTTGACTTCGCAAATGTGCGGGTTGCCTTCCAGGCATTGGAAACAGGTGCCACAGGGAATTGCCCAGTTCAAAAGCACCCGGTCACCGACAGCAATAGTCTGCACATCGGCACCAACAGCATCCACAACGCCGGCGCCTTCGTGGCCAACTACAAAAGTCTTGTCCCAGTTTTGAATCGAATCCCAGTCTGTATGGCAAATGCCTGCTGACATCATCTTCACCCGAACCTCGTCGGGTGCCGGAGCACCAATCTGTATGGTTTTGATTTCGAAATTCCCACGGCCGTCAGAAACCAATGCTTTGGCGTCGATCATGTCGCTAATTTTGAGGTTAAAAGGTTGCTCAGGGACAGGTCTTTCTCTGCGTCTGCCAGATTCGTTTTGTCAATCTTTTGTCCGCCCTTTATCAGTTTGGTCCCAAGCACATAAGCCTTGGGATGATTAACCGCATCAACAGCCAAAAGAGTGTCGCCGGCGAAGTACCAGACGGAAAGATGGTTGCCATCGCCGGCTTCTTTCCGCATGATCAATTGATCATATCCTGTAGAAAGACCAACGGCCTGGAATTTAACGTCATATTGGTCCGACCAGAACCAGGGAATTTTGTCGTACACGATGGCCTCGTCGCAAATAGTTGCCGCAGCTACCTTGGCCTGATCTGCTGCATTTTGCACTGATTCCAGGCGAATGGTGCGATCGTAATGTGGATTGTAGTGGCTTGTGCAATCCCCCACGGCAAATATATGTTCATCGCTGGTACGTGTGGATCCGTCTACGGCAATACCGTTGCTTAATTTCAGGCCGGCTGCTTCTGCGAGTGCTGTGTTGACAGAAATGCCCACCCCCATGATAATAATGTCGGCCAGGAATACCGATCCATCCGAACACTCGACAGCCTGCGTGTCGCCGCGTTCTTGAATTTTGGTGACCAGTTTACTGGTGTGGATGGAGGCTCCGTGCTGCGCGTGCAAGGTTTCGAAAAAGCAGGATACTTCCGGCGCAGCCACGCGAGCCAGTGTTCTTTGCTCGCGTTCAAGAACGGTCACTGAAGCCCCCAGTTTAATCAACGAAGCCGCGGCCTCGAGACCAATGTACCCGCCTCCAATAATAACAACGCTTTTGTTGGTGCTGTTGTCCAGTGCGTTTTTGATGCGCGTTATATCCTGCACGTCACGGATGGTATAGAGATGTTTTGATGTGTCACAACCTTCTATGGGCGGTATGATCGGGCGCGCACCAACCGCCATAACCAGTTTTGAGTAGGCCAGCTTTTCGCCGTTTTCCAGAACCATGAACCGAGCCTTTCGATTAATAGACTGTACCGTACGCCCAAGCTTGAGCTCGATTTTTTGCTCTTCATAGCTTTTTATGGGCCTGAGTAATATCTCATCGATCCTTTTATCACCCGTCAGCAGGGTCTTGGATAAAGGTGGGCGGTGGTAGGGAAGTTGAGGATCTTTGTCAATGAGTATGATATCGCCTTGCCACCCTCGCTTGCGCAGATCAAACGCTACCGAAACGCCCCCATGACTTGCGCCGATGATGACGCACTTTTGATCACTTGTTTGCCCTGCATCCATTTTCTTGTCGATTGTAGGCATGGTGCCCGCGTGGGATTATTCTGTAGCGTTATTCGTTGGCTACGTGCAGGATCATGCCATCAAGTGCGTCGCTAATTTCAATTTGACAGCCAAGCCGGCTGTACTCATTCACGTTGTCGTCCAGTTCCAGCATCATCGCCTCGATATCGTTTTGCTCTCCCGTTTTTTCAAGATATTCGGGGGAGACATGGATGTGACAAGTTGCGCAGGAGCAAACGCCTCCACATTCTCCTTCAATGCCCTGGATGTTGTTGTTTACTGCCAATTCCATAATGGAGCCAGCGTCCGCCTCAAGTGTCGTCGATTGTCCGTCACGGGTGATGAAAGTTATTTTTGCCATGCTGTTGGTATTAATTAAATGAGTGCCGGTGTAATAAAAAGTCAGCTTTAATAAGGAGGGAATATGAGGATGATTATGTTATTTTTTTCCCTCTTCTCATCGCGGGTTAAACTGCAACGTCAATCGATCATAGCCCACTTTGCGTTGAAAATCATCCCGCCAGTTTTCAATATTTTCTTTGCAATCCATTATGTCGATGCTGTTCACGCGCTCGGTCAGGATTGGAATGAGCGTTCGCATAATTTGTCGGGCATGCGTTGCGCCCAGGCAATTGTGCGTGCCAAAACCAAAGGTGAGATGTGGATTCGCCTTTCTGTCGAGATTCACTGTGTTCGGGTCCTCGAATACGGAGGCATCCCGGTTGGCTGATGCCCAGCACAGCGAAATGCGTGTGTTTTCTTCCACCGGCCGGCCGCAGATTTCCGTGTTTTCCTTGACGACACGGCCCATGTGGGTAAGCGGTGCGAAGTAACGAAGTAGCTCTTCAATTGCTTTGACCCTGATGTCGGGTTCATTGCGTAGACGCTCGATGGACTCAGGGTGCTCGGCGAGGTACGCGAGCGTATTTGTTACCATGTTGATCACGGTATCCCGGCCGCCGGCAAAGGTGAGCACCGCGATGCCTGACACTTCTTCTCTGGTCAGCTTCCTGTCTTTGTAATCAGCATTGAGTAACCCGGAGAACATGTCGTCACCCGGGTTTGCCTCCGCCTCGTCCATCTTCTTGTCGATGTAGTTGTACAGCTCCTGGGCCTTTGCGTTATCCAGCGGATCATCTTCGCTTCGGAAAACGTGGGTCCCCCAGCCTATATAGGTTTCTGCTTCCTCGAACGGCACGTTTAGCAGCAAGGTGAGCGCGCGTGACTGTAAGAGCAAGGAAAACTCATAGATGGCCTCGATGGTGCCTTTCTCAAGGACCTCATCCAGCAGGGAAGAAATCAGTGCAGCAAGTTTCTCCTGATACGCCGGCTCCAGCGGCCGCTTAAACCAGGGTTCTACGATGGCTCGGTAGGCACCGTGTTCTGGCGGATCAACCTCGAAAGGGATTTGCCGGGTTGACCGGATGTGGACTTCCGATGGCACAACAATGCGACCGATTGCTTCGCCGGCATCTGACGAAAACGTAGACCAGTTGTGGGCGCATTTACGAACGTCCCTGTGACGCAAGATCATCGTAACCGGATCATTTTGGTCGTCTATTTTACCATAGCCTTTTTCGACCCTGGCTTGTTCGAACGGGTCGGGGAGTTCGGATTTGCTCATGGGGTTTTATGTGATCTTTTGATTTAAGCACCTGTCTACGATCTATGGCCGAGATTGCATTTGCAGCAATTTTTGTTCAAATCAAGGCGCTTTTTGTGTTCGATGCAGCGCATCGGGCGCAAAAAGGAACGCAGATATGGGCAAAAAGGGCGCACAATGCACCTCGGAAATAGATTGTAGACAGGTTCTTAGGCCACAGGCGTGCCCACAACAACGCCGGGCAACAACTGATAAAACTGCGTAGAGAGAAAAAGAGCCGGGCCCCTTTGCCAATCTTCAATACTTCAGTTCTATACCAGTCAGATTGCCAACCCGGCCAACTCTAAGGGAGCAAAACAATACGAAATCCCACGTTGTCGTAGCGGTCGACCGGATAGTAGCTGCCGCGAAACGCGCAGCGGACGACGTTATTGAGAAGGCCCCACGAGCCGCCGCGCACAACTCGGCTTCCATCTTCACTTACATCATTTCTTCCATCTGTGGCCACATAGGGGTATTGCTCTACATATGCACTTTGGGTCCATTCCCATACATTCCCATGCATATCAAAGAGGCCCCATTCATTTGGTTTTTTTCTACCGACAGGCCACACGCGAGAAGTATTATGCCAAGCATACTCTTCCAGCAGACTCACATCATTCCCAAACCCATAAGCCGTTGGCAATCCCTGGCAGGCT
>JBGCEN010000313.1:0-6784 GCA_045106435.1 Rhodothermales bacterium | reverse complement strand
CGGCTGTCAAAATCTGATTCATTTACCCAGCCGGCATTAAACGTCTCTCCTGCCTGATATCGCTCATAAAAGCCTGCATGTTTTTCATCAGCATAACGGTAATTGTCAAAAACATCCCCGTTCCCCAAAATCCGTGGATCTTGCTGGGCTGTTAACTCGGCGACCATCTGGTTCTTCATCGCCTCTTTTAGGTCAGCGTGCTCAGCTACAGCAGCCAGATTGTGCATACATTCAGGATCTTCCTTGATATTATAAAGCTCTTCTTCAAGACGTTTACCAAATGACATCGACCAATACTCGTGAGCCTCCGTACCGCGCCTGTCAAGACATACAGTTTTTGTTGGACTGCCATCGCAGTTGAGATAACCTGTTACGGGATCCCCCGCCGGCCAACGATCGGTTTTGAAATTTCGAATGTACAGGTAATCTCCCTTGACGATACCGCGCATCGGATAGCCGGCATCTTCCGGCCGGCCGATGTCGTGGCGCTCTTTGCCAATCAGGACATGGTCTCTGTGTGAGCCCGCTTCGCCGGCAAAGATGGGCGTAAGACTTTTTCCTTCCATCGGCTGTATGCCATACCCATCGCCTTCCATACCCGATAGCTCCAGAAAGGTAGGAGCAAAATCGGTAAAACTGACAAATTCATCCACAACTCTGCCACGCTGCTCGATACCCGCCGGCCACATCATCGCCAAAGGGAGATGATTCGACATTTCATAAGCCTGCCCTTTTACTCGGGGGAAAGGCATGCCGTTATCAGCAGTTACAACAATGAGTGTATTGTCCAGCTCGCCCCGTTCTTCCAGCAGAGCAATCATACGTGCCAGATGCTGATCGAAGTGTTCAATTTCCAGCGCATAATCCAGCATATCAATACGCACTGAATCCGTATCCGGCCAGAAAGCCGGCACACGATCAATTTCAGCCACCTCTTTATTTGCTACGCGCTGCCCTGCACCAAATTCATAGGCACGATGTGGCTCCAGAGAGCCGTACCAAAAAACAAACGGTGTATTGTCGTTTCTGTCGTCAAGAAAATCCTCAAAGTTTGCCGCATAATCATTATCAGATATATGCTGCGCCGGCGGTACAAGCTTCTGCTCATTATACGGTTGTCCTGTCATCATTCTCCGATTCCCCTCAGCGTCGAGTGCAATACCCGGAGCCCATCCTTTAGCCGTGTATCCCACGTGGTACCCATGCTGCGTCATGGCTTCAGCGTAAGTGGTAAATTTCTCGGGGAAGTACGGCCAATGATTGGCTGCTTGCTCCAATTGCCATGAATTCCGCCCCGTCAGAATCATAGATCGCGAAGGGGCGCATTTGGCATTTGGCGTATATGCCCGGGTAAACAATAACCCTTCGCGCGCAACGCGGTCAAACGCCGGCGTATCAATCCAGTCCGTGCCATAAGCGCCCATATGAGGAAACGAGGCGTCATCTGCAATGGCAAACAGGATGTTGGGTGGTGAGAGATTACCGTCTGGTGATGTTGAAGGATTACAACTTGATATGGATAATCCTGATACAAACAGGATGAGACAAATGGCCAGTTTTTGTGGGGGGCGCATCATGAGGCACTTTCAATTAATCATTTGACACAGATTGGAGATAAAGTAGTAATTTTACCCATGTTGTGTATGCGAATTAAGGATAGAAAAAGAAGTTCTTATGTCTTGGCAAGCAGTATCCAGTATGTCATCCCGACGAAAGGAGAGATCTTCTCGAAGATAAACGATGCGATTGATCAGAAACTTTCATTTTAGAAAGATCCCTCCTTTCGTCGGGGTGACAAGATTGGATGTTTTGCGAGATTTCAAACATTTCAACTCTTGATTCGCAGTGTGTGGTGTAATATGAAGACTTTGGCTTGAGTTGACAATCGTTGGTTTGCAGGAATGCAATAAGTAAATCCTGACAACCGATATCTGACTACTGGCCACCATTACTGCTATTTATAGGTAAAAGTAGCCGACGCCTGGGTCGCGGCATTTGTTGTTAACCGTGCCCAGTGTGCCTGATAGCCTTCCGGAAATTCATGCGTAAGCGATTCACCTGCCGGCACCTCCAACGTAGCATAGGTTTTCCATTCAAAATGATTGATGGCCACTTCAATTGTAAACGAGACCGATTCGGGGCTGTTATGACTTAAGGTCACTGACTTTTCGTTGAAGCCCGTCATCAAAAATGGATCTGAGGTTTCACCTGCTAATACGTTGCTTTCAAACCAGGGTCCGCCTGAACCTGTAGGACTGCCTAACTTCCACAGGTCATCTATCATCCCAAACCATAAACCTGTGCCTTTATTGCCGGCGTTTACGTCTTTGAATACTTGCCCGTCTTCTGTTGCATCATGCAGTACACCCGACATCACAAAGAGGCCCCGCCAGGTACAGAAATCTGCAATGATCTTATTATGGCTGCTAACTGGTTTGATTTTCTGATAATCAGGGTAGTGCGCGCCCGTGCCAAGCACGCGCGGTATTTCGTAAAAGGTGCCATGAATATTTGCCAGAAAACGCTCTGAAACGGCCTCACGCAGGCTACGTGGCCACCCAAAAGACATCGGGCGATCAAAAGCGTTGTCACCTTTCGGCAACCTGAATCGCTCGCCGTTTTGCCCGAATACAATCACAGATGTTGTATCAACCTCAAAGATTGGTTTCTCAGGCAGACCTGCCAAATCAAGAACTTCATCTCTATGCGTTGAAGTAAGCTTGTCAAAGCTGAGACTAAAAGCATCATCGGACAGAGATACTTCATAATAATCGGACGATGTATCTAATGTGACGAGTTGCAAACTTCGGTTATGCCCTGCCGGCCTCATGATCGCCGGCGTATACAATCCATCCTTTGCCCCTGCCGAAGCAAGTCCATCAAACAAAAACGTTTCTCCTGTTACGGTCCACCGGGGCCCAGTGAAATGAAAGTATGCTGTAACCGTCGCCGATTGGTCTACTTTTAATCGTATCCACTCTGCCTCCAAATCCTCTGACAAGATTTTATACGTATACCCTCGGGCAGCAACCTGTACAGTGTCCAAAACAGTCCATATGCCATCACCCAATACATCAACCTCCAACGTGAAAGTAACCGCCTGCTCACTTTCATGAGACAGATGTACTACACGGTTTTGGTAACCGCGGACCAGAAACGGATCAGAAGGTTGGCCGGCAACCACGGCATCCTGTACCCAGGGGCCTCCCCATCCATGTTTAGGACCAAATGAGTTAAGCGTGCGATGGCTACCAAACCATAAATTAGACTGCGCCTGGCCCACCATTGGATTTTGTAAAAAAGAGGCATCATCTGCAGCAAGCACAACCCTGCCGTTCCAATACGTGAAATCTGGAATATATCTCAGATGCGTAGCGATGGGTTGAATGCCGGCTGTGTTTTCGCTTGAAAACGTTGAGGGAAAGTTGAACATACTACCATGCATGACCATCATATACCGTCCTCCTCCAATCTGTCGGATACGGGGCCATTCAGTATACCATCCGTGCCGGGGGTCAAATGTGTGGCTGCCCTTGGGCAATCGATAGGTCGACCATCGTCCTGTATCCCGCACTTTGAGCAGTACCGACTGTTTGTCCCATCCCATCGTCCAAATCGGCGCGTTTTTACCCGGACTGCCATTTAGTCCACCAGGACCTGTGACATCAGTAAATTTCTTCCGTTCGATAATTCGCCAATCTTCTCCATCCCACTCAGCCAAGACGCCGGCCTCTTCTATGTTTTTAGCCGGCCCACCGACCACTAGATTTTCATAGCCCACAGAAGAGGAGATATGTTCTCCGTTGTTTGCAACAATAAAGTGCCCCTGGCCAGTATAGGCCCCTTTGCCATGCCAACCGGGTACAGGTTTTTCGTATAGCAGATTTACATCCAGCGTGTGTACATCCACCTCATAGACACGCCCCTCCATATCATAAAACAACACCTTGTTTTCAGGATCGGTGAGATGTTCGGCCGTAGCTGTCATTCTCCCAACAAGCTGTTCTACATCAACCGCGCGTACATTTCCATCAACATCAATGAAATAAGGGCCGATAATGAGCTGATTAGACGGCCGGTGAATAAATCGGTTGGCATGCGTTCCTCCGACACTTTCTTCCCTGATGGTAAGCTGCAAGTCTTTATCTATCTCATGCAGTTTATCGTTGCTCCCCTGCCTCATGTGGGGCGGATAGGTGATATACCAAAGCTTGCCGGCCCAGGGGACCACCGCACCAATACCTGCTTCTTTATGATTGGCCCGCGCGTCCTCATCCGCCGGCTGATTAAACGCAGCCAGATGCGGGTAAATACCGCTTATTTGCAGGAGGGCCGGCTCCTCATCACCGAAGCAGCTTGAAGCCAATAAGATGAGCAGGAAACAAGCAGCAATTTTTTGCACAAACGGTTTTACACGCATCTTACGAACAACACTGGTTGGGGCTCAATGAAAGTCTCAACAGAATAATTCCTGTAGGTGCAATTAACCTAGAAAAAAGGGGCGTAAAGTGCGAGAGAATATACAAGAGAAGGCAAGAGCGGGAGGTTCTTCTCCCAGTCTTGCCTTCTCTTTTAGTGAGATAAACGCTTTCACGTCACCAATCACGTATTTACTTACTCAATGTCCCTCTCCACGGCATCAGAAAATCACGTCCCAGCGAATGTGTTGAGCCGGTTAATCGCCCATCTTCCAACTGCCCGGACGTGTGATAGACACCGCTATTATCCTCCGTCACAAAGGCAAATACAATCTTGCCCCATTTATTATTTATGCGTCCTTGCTTGATATTACTTCCGTAGAATGTCCCTTTAACCTTGTTCTGCTTTGTAGAGGTAATCACCATAGGCTGGATGTACGGTGGCGCATCTGGCGATGGGCGAAGGTCAATGTCCCACGTTCCTTCCAACGTAGACATGCGGACTTCTTTGTAGGTGTTATTAAAACCCAACGTTGTTAACAACAGCGCGATTACAAATATGGAAAACAAGCTTTTTGAGTGCTTAAAAGGATTACGCATGATTCTTACCAGATTAGATGAAACAAGTAATTTCGATAAGAATAATGCCCTTTAAGCGCCTCGTCGCCCCAATTATTTAATTGAGACCTCCTTTCTGGTATCATTTAAAGATGTGAGCCTTGTGCCTGGAAGATAGCAGGACGCGAAGATGGCTACTTCCCATTCGATACCCCTAAACATTGAACCCTAAACCCGAAACAAGTCACTGATTAAGCGAAAGCGTATCAGTGACAGCCCATCTGAAAACCCGCTCAAGGCCCATTACCTTCTGCCTTAACCTCGCCCGGTGTTTTACCAGTAACCTTTCTAAAAATTCTGTTGAACGTAGCCTTCGAATTAAACCCGGCCTCAAACCCGATGGCCGTGAGTGTATAGTGATCAAAGGAGGCATCCTTCATGAGCCGAACCACTTCTTCCACCCTAAACTCGTTGACATAGTCATTGAAGTTTTTCCCCACTGAAGTATTCAATAACTGCGTCAGTACATAGGGTTTTACCTCAATCGCATCTGCCAAATCATCCAGACTGAGTCGTGGATTTTTGAACAGTTGCTGTGTCTGCATTACCTCTTTCAACACGGCTACTTTTTCATCAATATCAATAAGCCCATCTATATCGATGCGTGAGCTACGCTTAACGGGGTCGTTGCGATGTAAAAAACCGAGTAATCCTACCGAATAGGTCAGTAGGGCAATGCCCACGTACAGCGGATAGATATAAAAGGGCTGAAAGGCAAAGTTAAAGAACCAGTAGTCGATACAACTGCAAACGATAACCCCTAACGCAAACAGTAAATAGGCCCACAAAAGCCGGCGGAGCCATGTGTGTTTGGGGGTTGCCTTATCCTTCGTTTTTGCATCATCCGCATCACTAACAATCTGCACATAATCTTTAGCTTGCCAGCCGTAGTAAAGAATCAATCCGCCAAAAACCAGGATTTGAAACGGCGTATGATTCCACAAAACATAGGCTTGCGCGCCTAGCCAACTCAAGCTTTCTGTCGTCCCATCCCAATAGAAATTCTGTGTTTTAACAAAATTGCTTATGACAAACTCAAGCGCCGGCGGTATCAAGTGTACAGCATCTCGCTTAAGCAAACGCCTGGAAGGGTTCAGATAGCAGACCACATAAAAGAATAACAAGCCACCATAGAGCCAGTTGAACTCGACAAAGAAGTGGTACGAGATGCTATCAACAGAGATATAGCCAAGGACACCAAGAATTTCTGCTACCAGGCGGTAAACAAAGAAGAAAAGCAGGGCTGCCAGAAACCGGTTTCCGTAAAATCTCGTGTTAGATTTTGCCAGCAAGAGTACGCCCATGACGAAGCCTTGCACCGCTCCTACAGACAAAATAATGAGGTATAATAACAGCCAACCACTCATATACAGCTAGATAAAACGGCTCAAACGGTCAAACCCGCAAAATCAACAATCTGGATTATGAGTTGAACGCAGAATTTAAAATCGCGCCGGGCCAATATTGCGCCTGGGCAATATACCGTATTTTTGCCGAAAACTATAGGTGAGAAGGTTTGCTGGCAGGGCAATTGCATTTAAATAGTGCTGATTATAAACAATTAACAGGTCTCGCCTTAGACCTAGGCAAATCAGCAAAGAAGTGCGCGGGGATATCCCATCAAATGCGTGGCGTTGTGCGGGGGCTTTTATCGAAGCGTTTAGCCAGGGTCTTGGGGCAGTAAAACAAAAAGATGACGTGACACAAGCAGGCCCTGGGTATGGAATGCGCGATTGGGGATAAAAGCG
>JBGCEN010000312.1:0-5195 GCA_045106435.1 Rhodothermales bacterium | reverse complement strand
ATTTTCACCGTCTTCACCCCTTCGTACGGCAATGTATTATCCCCGTAGACCATCCAATATCCAATGCCACCCAGAATGGCTCCTATGAGCACAATGCCGGCGCCGGCTATGATCAAACTCTTACGCATCTAATTATATAGTCTACAGTTTTCGGTAATCGGTTATCAGATTCTGCGCTTGTCTTCAGTTCGTAAAAAACTTTACGGTCATCAGTTTAACAGATTCTGCTTTCATCTTTGGTTGATAAAAGCTGTACGATATTTCCCCTTTATTGGTTCGATCCATCGTTTTTGTAATGCGATCTTTCAACAGCCCTGGTTTCGTCTATCACACGTTCAAACAATCTACGTACCGCTTCGTCCGATAACGGGCCTTCATTGTGGCGTTGCACATTATCGAGCACCTTCTTTTCTCGCCCCGGATCATAGACAGGGGCTTCGCTGCCTTTTTTGATGTTGCCAATGATATTCGCACACATCACGCGCTCATTTAACAAGCGTATAATGGCACGGTCTAATGCATCAATACATACCCGAAAGGGCTGCAAATCATCCATTGTAGGATTTTCAGGCACTTCCGGCAACCCCTCCGCGAGAGGCGCCAGCATGGTCTTCACCGTTTCAAGGAGCATGTGGTTACTACTGATCGATTAGCTAAATTTTAAGGCTTGGAATGGCCGTAAGCGTAAGGGGACTCGTCAAACCACTTTGATATTTAAAAGAGCCGGTGATGGCAATCATTGCCGCATTGTCGGTACAAAACCGTACAGGAGGAATAAAGAGATCAAATCCCTCTGCTGTCCCGAGTGCCTCAACAGCTGTTCGCAGGCCGGCATTCGCAGATACACCGCCCACGATAGCCACTTGCTTGATGCCCGTACGGCGAACCGCACGCTTTAGCACTGTCAGCAACATGTCAATCACAGCCTGTTGAAAAGAGGCACAGATATCCGCCAAATGTTTTTCAACATGTACTTTTCGATCCCCCTCATCAAACTGATTCAGGTAATAAAGCACGGCGGTTTTCAGGCCACTAAACGAAAACTCGTACGCGGGTAAATTCGACCGTGGAAACGCGTGAAACGCAGCATTTCCTTCTTTTGCAAGTTGGTCGATTTTAGGCCCGCCTGGATAGCCCAGCCCCAGCAACTTGGCTACCTTGTCAAATGCCTCACCAGCAGCGTCGTCTCGCGTACTGCCCAGTACTTCTTGCTCAAATCCTTCACGAACCAGAACCAGTTGCGTATGGCCACCCGAAACGACTAGGCAAAGATAGGGAAACGAGGGCGTCTTTTGATCAAGAAAAACAGAATATATATGTCCCTCCAGATGATTAACACCCACTATTGGCACATCTAACCCGAGCGATAAGGCTTTTGCAAAATTAATCCCTACCAGCAAAGAGCCGGCTAATCCCGGGCCATAAGTGACAGCAATTGCATCCAGATCTTGTTTCTCAACGCCACTCTCCGCCAGCGCCTTCTCTACCACAGGAACGATGAGCCGCTGATGATCACGAGAAGCCAGCTCAGGCACAACTCCCCCATACTGCTCATGAACCACCTGCGATGAAATCACACTGGCCACGATTTCTCTCCCCTTGATCACAGCCGCCGCTGTATCATCGCAAGAGCTTTCTATTCCGAGGATAATTGGCATAAATTTTCACGTTTAGCGTTTAGCGTTACGGGTTTAGGGCTGAAGAACTTTAAACCCTAAACCCGTAACGCTAAACCAATACAATATTCCGTAACTAAAATCGTTATAGCGTATCCAAACGGGTACGTATACAGCAGGATTCGTGTGTATATTTAGAAAGGTCGGGAATTAAAACATTTGCACTTTTTAATTTCTGTGTAAAAAATGCCGATTTAATAGCCTAAACGCCCTAAAAACGTCCGTTATCGATTTAACAATTGGCAATGAACAAAAGATTGCCCTAAAAGTTATTGACAGGACGGTGCGAAGCGATTATAATAGAGTTGTAGTTTAACCCTTAATGTAGGACCACCATGCGAAATTTTGTTTCTCTAGCTTGCCTGCTCATCCTTCTAGGCGTTGCGATGCCAGCTCAAGCACAACTTCGGGAAACGGCTCTTGAACAACAGGCGCCAACGAAGCTGTATGATACGAAGACCTCTGGTTTCACGTTGAACAAGATCTTCGATCCGGCTCATTTTCGCATGTCACAGTCCGTTGAGTTCTCCTCCTCCTCTTATGGCGGCCAGGCTTCATCATTGGGTATGTTTACCAATTCTATGATGTGGCAGTTTAACGATAAACTCGCAGCCCGCGTAGATGTCAGCGCAGCGTACTCGCCGAATGCGGGTACATTCAGTAACGCCGGCGGCAACCTTTCAGGTGATGCCCGGGTTTTTGTTCAAAACGCTCAAATTGCCTACCGTCCTTCTGAAAACGTCCAATTGCATCTTTCATTCCACCAAAGCCCTTATGGACGGCATGGTTCGCCTTATGGCTACTACAACCCATACGGCCGCATGAATCGTTTTAATGCGTCCTACGGATCCAGCAGTTTATTCTGGAATGATCGTGGGGAGTAACTCCATCCGATATCAAATATCATTTTAAGTATTTAGGAAGCGCGGCTTTCCCTCTCGGGATTGCCGCGTCTTTTTTCTTATAACCAATCGAAGTTAATTTACCCTTTATGGACGAGCGTCAAGCTGCCTCAAGAAACAGTTTGCTCAATGTAGTACTCGTTGTACTGGGTCTGGCTGTGCTTGCCCTGCTCTATGCTTTTGGAACCAGGGTATTTGCCCCCAGAGCTGATCCCATTCGAGAAATGAATTCAGGGCAGCTGATTGGGGATATTATACAGGTTGAGATCAGAAACGGGTGCGGCATCTCAGGACTAGCCAGTGAAATGACGGAATTTCTGAGAAAAAAAGGCTTTGACGTTGTAGAAGTTGGAGACTTTGAAACATTTGATCTGGAATACTCCGTTGTATATGACCGTATCGGGGACCTGGAGTCAGCCCAAAAGCTGGCCAGCGCTGTAGGCATACCAGAGGATCGGGTGATCCAGGAGATTAAAGAGGATGAATATCTCGATGCTTCTATTGTGATTGGTAAAGACTATGCATCCCTGATTCCCTATAAAAACCAATAATTCAATGTCGGCCACATTCTTTTTAAGGCTTCCGAATTTCAATCTATGACAGCAAACCAAAAAGTACTTCCAACTGACACGCCACTCAAATCTCGCGCGAACTACCTGCCAGTAAATGAACTGGCGCAATTTGCCGTTGAGGCGATCTTATCTAAAAAAGGGACAGACATTGTTGTAATGGATATGCGCGCCGTAAGTGGCGTTGCTGATATTTTTATCATTTGCAGTGGCTCTTCAGAACTGCAAATCAAAGCCATCGCCGAAGCTGTCCGAATGGAGATAAAGGAAAATGCAAGCGAACTCCCTTGGCATTCAGAAGGTTTGACCACCTTGCAATGGGTTTTACTTGATTACGTTGACCTGGTCGTTCACATCTTCAATGAAGAGAAAAGGACTTTTTACGATTTGGAAAGACTTTGGGGCGACGCACCAAAAGAAGACGTAGCAGAAGATACCATTGTTGAGTCGATTGCGATTCTGCAAAGTGGTGAAAGTGACAAATAACAAAATATAATGCAGGCTTTCTGCCAGTATATTAAGATATAGCGTGATTGATTGAGACACCCCATCAGCGTGCGTGCTTAAAGCGGTGCTATTTAGCTTTCCCCAGGGATACAGTTGCGTCTAAGGTTTCCCCATTTACTGAGCCTTGTGCAAACCAAGCCAGGCCCCTAAAACCTTGGACATTGGACATTCCTTGTTGAAAATTGGAAATTCGAGATTTTGTCCAGAGGACAAAATCAATAAGTCGGTACACCTTTTGCGAGACAAAAATGGTCTCCCCTCCAGCTAAGCCGGCACTTATCCCTCCTGTTTACGCATTAATATAGTAACAGCCGGCAAGCACGCTCAATTCGTCTATTATCTCACAGCATATTTTGCACAGCGTTTCACTATTTGACGCATTTAAGGCCATGATTACTCGAATTATTTTTGGTGCAGGTTTTTTTCTTTTCGTCTTACTTCTCCCACTACAAGCCCTCACAAACGGCAAAGGAGCACCCAGCTCTAACACGGGCGCCCGCGGAAATGCCACCTGTGCCTCAGATGGCTGCCACGATAGTGCAGACCTGAATGGTGGACCAGGGTCTGTTACAATTACGACGCCCGACACATACACTCCGGGCGGTACCATGAACTTTACCGTAAAGGTAGAGCAAGGCAGTCAGAGCAGATTTGGATTTCAGGCAACTGTACGCCCCGTAAACGATCCTTTCAGGTTTACAGGCGAGCTTGCTTTAGGCAATGGCACCGACTTCGCAGACGCCGTACAGCGATATATCACGCATGATGACGCAGTCACGGCTGCCGGCTCAAACGAATGGACATTCCAGTGGACTGCCCCCATGGATGATGTTGGTTCTGTGCGTGTATATGCATCCGGTGTTGCAGCAAACGGCAACGGGTTGAGAACTGGCGACTTTGTATATGTCGACAGCTTGACCATAGCAACCCAGGTTTCAGTAGAAGATGAGCTTGTCCCTGATTCCTTCACCCTCCAAAACGCTTATCCGAACCCATTTAATAATCAGACGACAATCACCTACTCTATGCAGCAGCCAGAACCTGTGAAGGTTGCTATTTACGATGCATTGGGACGCGTCGTAAAATCAATGGACGAAGGTGTTCGATCAACCGGCACATACGAAATTCTGGTTGACGCAGAGGATCTGCCTGTAGGTACTTATTTTTATGAGATTCAAACGCCTACAACCAGAAAAACCAAATCGATTATTCGTGTACGATAAATAGCGTCACAGATGATTATCTGTGACACGTTCCGGGTTTAGGGTTCTGGGTTCAAGGCTGTTGTTTTGGGACGGGTCAGTCTACTGAGACGTGTTGATCATTTACTGAGTCAAGCTCTCCCAAGTAATTGGCAATGCTAAATTTTACATTTTCAATTTTAAATTCTCTACTTTATCCAAAAGGATAAAGTAGAGGCAAGGCCTTAGGTTACATTGTACCCAAACCAGAATACAGCTTTCCTATGGCGAAACATTTTATGGTGACTGGGGCCATTTTGGCCGGCCTGGCCGTTGCATTTGGGGCTTTCGGCGCGCATA
>JBGCEN010000311.1:0-27755 GCA_045106435.1 Rhodothermales bacterium | reverse complement strand
TAATCAGTCTGGATGTTAAACTGTCGATATTTACCTGTCCGTAGGCAGTCTGCTGAAAACAGAGAAAGAGTGTCAGGAAGACTGCGATAGTTCGAATTTGATTGCATGAGGTCTGTTTATGATTGCCCGAATCTGCGTTTCTGCTGAAAAAGACTGTGTACATAGTTTATTGCCGGCCTGCTAATGATCTGCTCTTATTTGTATTCGATGAGCGTGATAGAAGTAGAGACGGTAAAACTGCCAGGTTTAGCTAAAACAGATTTGGTTTTATTGTGATAACTGGATCTGTTGGGGTTTAGACAGGATTATGCAGGGTGCCCTGCATCTTGTATGCGCCCCGTATCATGAACATGATTTGCTCCAGAATTGAGTGAAATGCTTGTAATGAATGGAGATACGCAAAAAAAGAATTGATGGGAGTTGGCGTAAGTTGTTGAAATCTCCTACCTTAAGGCATTGTCAACGGGTATTAGAATCGTAAATTATGCCAGCTGAAGGGATAAGAAAGCTGTACTATTCCATTGGTGAAGTGAGCCAGATTACTGAGCTTGAGCAGCACGTATTGCGTTATTGGGAGACCGAATTTCCTGAGTTAAGCCCGCAGAAAAACAGAGCCGGCCGGCGAATCTATACGCGATCTGATATAGAGTTCATTGATAAAATCCGGCAACTCCTTAAAGAGGAAAAATACACCATCGAAGGGGCTCGAAAAGCACTTGTGCAGGCTGATTTAAACAAGGGGCGTGAGGATGCCCTGAGAACGGAACTTTTAGCCATCAGAAACTTTTTAACCGACATCTTAAGCAGACTATGAATCTACATCTGTACAAAGGTGAAATTCAACGTCTGCTTAATGTTTTTCGGGACGTGGCGCAGTCCGGTAGCGCACTTGCCTGGGGGGCAAGGGGTCGTGAGTTCAAATCTCGCCGTCCCGACAGTAAATAACATTTTATAAAGCTTCCTATTCTTTGGAATTGGAAGCTTTTTTGCTTTATAGAATTTTTTGTACTGTTTAGTTACCTGGCAAAGACTTGTTGTAAGGGAAAAGCCGTATGCGTATTATAACTATATACGATATGCTTAGGGCTGAGACATTTACAACTGGTTCTACCCCGGGTTAATTCAGT
Source organism: Rhodothermales bacterium (assembly GCA_045106435.1). Classification (GTDB taxonomy): domain Bacteria; phylum Bacteroidota; class Rhodothermia; order Rhodothermales; family JAHQVL01; genus JBCCIM01. Next base: position 26,628 of record JBGCEN010000311.1, on the reverse strand, counting down.
GGAATTGAATTCTCCTTATGTCTGAACAACCATCATCAAGCGTGTTAGGTCAATTTCTTGGCGACTTATCAGCAATTAGAGAAAAACGCAATGTTTCTCTCGAAGCGTTGCGTAGTGCCACAAAAGTCTACCCAAATGTAATTACCCAATTTGAACATGATGGGTTAAAGGACCATCCGCTGTTTAATTCACTTTATGTAAGAGCCTTTATTCGCAGTTACGCGAAGGCTGTAGGCATTCCAGCTGAAGAAGTACTTGAGGCCTATGATGAAGCACTTGAAGGGGATTACAAGCGTCAACTGGCCGTAGAACACTTAGATCTTCCCCTTGAAGAAGTGCAGGCACTGCGTGCATCGCCCAAAAAATCATCGAAGGCAGAACCTGTTTTTACTGTTGACAAGTTCGAATTCGAGAAGACAAGAAATAAAAAGTCCTCCTCCTCTTCCAGGCAGCGAGAAGTAACCATCGAAGACGCAGCGGCCTCAGGCGCGGCGGTCACATTTATCCCGAAGTCTAGTGGATCCTCGAATGAATCCTCAATAGATACGTTTGTCGATGGCGTCAAAACGGGTTTTCAGTCTTTCTTCGAGTCGGGCAAGCAAAATCCGGTCATTCAGTGGGGATTGCTGGTTGGGGGAATTGGGCTTGGATTATTTGTCATTTTGCAACTTCTTTCTTTTCAATCGGACCCCCAGGATGATGGCGCGCCGCTTGAATCAAATGTAGAAGCCTCGCCTTCTCAGCTAGGGAATGCTGCTGTAGGTGGCCTTTCACCTGATACGGTTGCAATTTTGCCGGCAGAGCCTATTGAAGTAAAAGCCCCCATAGTGCCTGTTGTTTTAGGAGATTCTATCCCTATTTATATTGTTGCCTCTGGAGGCAAACTGGATCCTTTCCGTTTTCAGGGGGATGCAGACTTGCGCCGGCCGTACTGGCTCAATGAAGGGGACTCGATGCTTTTCTACGTAAAGAATCGCGCAGCCGTGGAGGATCATCTGGAAGTCATGCAAATCGTCATTTCGGGAAGTCCATACCCCATCTATAGCACCGATTCCACGGCAAGAATAATCATAACGCGAGATTCTATCCAAACATTTCTTGAGTCTAGATAGTTATCGGTTGCCTACACACTTGAGAGATATTCATACCTGCACCCGATAACCGTAGCCACTGGTACTTTGTCAGCAAAGTTAATAGAATTTTACTTCTTTTGATTTCAGAATATCGATCAAGGATTTTTGATTTGTGATCTTTATCAGGGTCTCTGAAACCAGCGAAAATACTTCTAAAATCACAACTCCTTGATCGATATTCTGAAATCAGATACAAAATAATAACTCCATTTATTTCGCTGACAGAGTACTAGATACGTAGCCACTAAATACAACCATGCAGTTAGTACAAAAAACAGGCGATCTGCTGAAGCAGGTTCGTGGCCTGAAAGCAGATGTGTTGCCCCTGGAAGTTGCGTCTGAAATTTGCGAAAACCTGTCAACACTGCTGCATCAACACGCACATTTGTACTACGTTGAGGACGCGCCTGTAATTACCGATGGAGAGTACGATGTGCTTTTCCGTGCCTTGCAGGATATCGAAGCAGCATTCCCGGCGCTGATGAATCCAGATTCACCCACGCATCGAGTTGGTGGGGCGCCGATGGATAAGTTTGAGAAGGTGCGACATCCTGAGCGGATGCTTTCTCTTGGAAATGCATTTGACGACGAAGAGATCAGGGCATGGTATCAACGGTGTGTAAAGGGGTTGCAAAGTACGTTTGGAGAAGATGTGCAACCTGCGCTGGCCGTTGAACTGAAAATAGATGGGCTGGCATTGGCGCTAACATATAATCAAGGCCATCTTGAAATAGGCGCCACACGGGGAAATGGCGTTGAAGGCGAAAATATTACGCCCCATGTGCGCACCATTACCAGTATTCCGCTCGCCATCCCTGTGCCGGGCAGAGGTGCAACGGAAGCGCCGGCGGCTATTGAAGTCAGAGGAGAGGTGTACATGCGCCGAAGTGAGTTTGACGCAATGAACGAGGCGCTCGCGGCAGCAGAACTCAAAACCTTTGCAAACCCGCGCAACGGAGCAGCTGGTAGCCTCAGGCAATTAAATCCAGCCATCACAGCAACAAGACCGCTTCGCTTCTTTTCTTACAGCGTGGGCCCTTACACGGGCGATCAACCGGCGTCTCAAAGCGCCCAGTTACATGAGCTGGAAGCCCTCGGCTTCCCGGTGAATCCCCACTCGAGAAAATTTGACGAGGTTGAAGATGCGATTGCCTATTGCCTCTCGTGGACGGAGAAACGTGAGACACTAGATTACGAGATTGACGGCGTTGTCCTGAAAATAAATGACTTCGCGCATCAAGAGGTCTTGGGATTTGTATCCAATGCCCCCAGATGGGCAGTGGCTTATAAATTCCCGGCTAGAGAAGCTACAACTGTGCTTAACGACATCTCGATAAGCGTAGGGCGCACCGGCACAATAAAGCCAGAGGCCGTGCTGGAGCCTGTATGGATCGGCGGGGTTACGGTTTCCAAGGCCACCCTGCACAATGAAGATTATATCGCTGATCGTGATATCCGTATTGGCGATGTGGTTGTCGTTAAGCGCGCCGGCGACGTCATTCCGCAGGTTGTTAGGCCGGTTAAATCCGAGCGTCAGAATACTGCAGTTGTATGGGAGATGCCCACCCATTGCCCGGCGTGTGATACAGCGCTTGTTCGATTGGAGGGCGAGGCAGACTCATACTGTGTGAATACTACCTGTCCGGCGCAGTTCATCCGATTGGTTGAGCATTATGCGAGTCGGGGGGCGATGGATATTGAAGGCCTGGGGTCTAAAATGGCTGTCTTGCTGAGTGAGGCCGGCCTGGTTAAGAATTTGGCTGATATCTATCGGCTTACCGCTGGAGACTTGTTACAACTTGAGGGCTTTGCCGAGAAGAAAGCGGAGAATCTGCTTCAGGGCATTGACGACTCCAAACAGCGTACGCTGAGCCGGCTCATTTTCGGACTGGGGATGCGCCATGTGGGCAAAACCACTGCTGAGTTGCTGGTGACGCACATTGAAAATATGGATGCCCTCAGTGCATTAACTGCAGAAGACCTGGAAGCCATAGAAGGTGTTGGTCCCGTGATTGCTCAGAGTATTGCAGACTGGTTTCTTGTGGAGAAAAACAAAAGTCTGGTTGCACAACTGGAAGCGCTGGGCCTGAACCTTGAGCGGTTGCCTGAGGAAACACCTGTGATCCCTGAGGATGGTGCAGGTGGTATTGCTGCAAAGACGTTTGTATTGACCGGTACCTTGCCGACACTGGGTCGAGGAGACGCCAAGGCGCTTATTCAGCGCGCCGGCGGAAAAGTTACTTCCAGTGTAAGCAAGAAAACTGATTTTGTTGTTGCCGGCGAAAAGGCCGGATCTAAATTAGAAAAGGCAGAAGCACTCGGAATAACAATTCTCGATGAGGCTGCGCTCCTGGCACTTGTAGAATCGGTCTAATTACCTTAGCATACAGGTTCGGATGTTTAAAGTGCATGTTCGCAATGTTGGTCCTGGCAATTGGCGCCAGTGTTGTGTTTGCATAAACCCAGACTTTACCCCGGATATTGAGTCCCGGTTTGAGAGGCATGGATGTTAACAACGCTTGATTATTCCGTTATTGCAATATATTTTGTAGGCGTTATTGCGTTTGGTATTTGGTCCGGCGGGCGGCAGGGGAATAGCAAAGACTATTTCCTTGGAGGCAAAGACCTGCCCTGGTGGGCTATTTGCTTTTCGATCGTAGCAACGGAGACCAGCACGCTGACTGTAATAGGTATTCCTGCGGTATCATATGGCGGAGCCCTCACATTTATCCAGCTTACCCTGGGGTATTTGGTGGGGCGGATACTGGTCAGTTTTATTCTGCTACCAAAATACTTCGAGGGAGAATTCCAAACAGCTTATGCCTTTCTCGGAGACCGATTTGGCGGTGCAACACGCAAAACGGCTTCTGTCACCTTTCTTTTTACGCGGCTATTGGCCGATGGCGTTCGTTTGTTCGCCACAGCAATACCCATAAAACTGATTGCAGAAGCAGCCGGCTATTCGCTAAGCTATATGGCGATTATCGCGATCATTGGTGTGCTGACGATCATCTATACAATGATTGGTGGGATCAAAGCCGTTGTTTGGATGGATGTCGTGCAGATGACTGTTTATGTGGGTGGTGCATGCTTTGCTATTCTCGTATTACTAGCGGATGCACCAGCAGGTTGGTGGCAAATGGCGCAGGATGCAGGTAAGACAACCGTTATTGATTTAGAAATGGGCCGGCCATTGAGCTATTTGCTCACACATCCCTATGCTTTTTTTACAGCTGTGTTTGGCGGTGCAATTTTTACCATGGCTTCCCACGGTTCTGATCAGCTAATTGTTCAGCGGTTGTTGGCTTGTAAAGACCTGAAAGACAGCAAGCGCGCTCTTATTGGCAGTGGCGTGCTGGTAATCATCCAATTTGTCATCTTTCTGGCAGTTGGCCTGCTGTTATGGGTTCATTTTGATGGCGCATCCATGGAGGCGCTGGGACTAACGCGGGCAGATGAGGTGTTTCCCCGGTTTATTATTGAAGGGCTGCCCAGTGGGCTTTCAGGGTTAATTCTTGCCGGTATTATAGCAGCCGCGATGAGTACGCTTTCTTCTTCTCTGAATGCGCTATCCTCATCAACCGTGCTCGATTTGTATGCTGAAATGCGTATCAAGAAGATGGATGCGGCTACGTCTCTGAAGGTTGCGCGCATATTTACGTTGATCTGGGGAATCGTATTTATCCTGTTTGCCGGCTTGTTTGAAGATCAAAAAAATCCGGTTGTTGAATTGGGCCTTGCCATTGCCACATTTACCTATGGGGGGATGCTGGGGCTCTTTGTTTTGGGGCTGTTTGTCAAGAAGGCAAAGCAGTTCGATGCGATTGTGGGTTTCTGCGTAGCCATAGTACTTATGGCCTTAATTATCAAAGGAGTACGATATGGTGAAACCAATGGCTGGCAATTCATTTTAAACCTGAATGGAGATGCCGGGCAAAGCACTAGCGGACTGTTATCTGTTGCCTGGCCGCTGTATACGTTTATAGGTGCAGCCATTACTGTTGGGGTGGGAGGCTTGCTTTCTTTACGTAAATCCTGATGTCTTCTACTGGCCCCAAGTTGTTTTTTTAGCCCGCTCTACTTCACATCATCGGAATGTTGTCGACACTTTAATAAAGACTGTTCTTCAGTATTTGAGAAAAGTAATTGACTGCATCAAACTGTGGTGATTTGTTTTGAAGCAGCATTTTAGTTCTAGTATATGGAGTTCTTTAAAAGCATACGCCGTTTTCGGCGAAAAATTCGGCCTGTAGGAGAAAAGCTGGAAAAAGGCCGGCTCAATGACTCGAAACTCCATAGAAAGAATCTTGTCATCAAAGCCGCTATCTTTTTTACGTTGGTAGCGGCGACTTATATGGCCTTCCCACGCAGCGAACTGTATCAATACAGCGTTGAAGTGGGCGACTACTGGCGTCACGAATCTCTTTCAGCACCTTTCGATTTCGCCATCTACAAAGATGAAGGCGTCATTGAATCTGATAAACGGGTAATTCGCTACAACACCCAGCCTTATTTCCAGGAAGTCACGGATGCCAAACCAAAGATGATGGCAAAACGTGACACCGTTTCAAATCAGCTCGAACGCATTTTTGATGTCTATAAACGGTATAAAGAAAACCTCTCCCGAGACAGTCTTGCCTGGGCACTGCAAGATTCTCTAAATGTTGTTGATATCAAAAGAACTGCACTGCTACGCTTGACGCAGCAGCAATGGAATTTTTTGTTTGACTCCTTTAACGAACGTGAATTTGCAGATTCACTAAGACGCGCGCAGTTAGCCGATGAGCCCCGTTTGGACGAGGTGCTTCTGCAAGAGGCCTGGAGTATCGGTAACCAACTGCTTAGTATCGGGATACTTGATGTTCAACTCGACAGCATTTATACGGATGAAATATCTATCCGTCGGGATGAAGAGTCTATCGTAGTGCGGAAGCAAAAGGCCAATCTGTTTGGGCTTGATGAGGCGTTTGTCTTTGCACAGGATCGGTATACCTCGATGTTTGCTGATGACCCGCAAAAAGCCAAGCTCGGTGCAGCTTTTTTCAGGGCAATATTTCAGCATTCGTTAAGTTTTATGCGGGCAGAGACGTATAGAGAGTGGCGCAGGCTGGAAGAGCGTATTTCTCCCACGAGAGGCATGGTTGCCACCGGGAGTCCTATTGTCAATAATGGGGAAATTGTTACAGAGGAAATCAAACGCCGGCTCGATTCTCTTGAGCGAGAGCAAAAAGAGCGTAGCGGAGATCAATTACAATGGAAGGTTGCGCTTGGGCAATTCATTCTGTCGATTGCCACGCTCTTGATATTTTTCTTGTACCTGTTTGTACTGCGAAGGCGGATCTTTGATAATAACAAACACATCCTTTTAATAGCGCTGCTGTTTATCGGCATTATCGGCTCATTTGCCATTGCGATTCGCTACCCGTGGGCGGGCATGTATGCGGTACCCGTGGCAGCTATTCCACTGATGATGACGGTCATGTTTGATTCACGGGTCGCTTTGTTCGGGTTGTGGACGATGGCCTTTATTGGTGGACATTTTCTTGGCTACGATTTTGAATATACATTTGCTACCATTTTTGCCGGCACCCTGGGAATTTTCAGCGTGCGGGATATTAAAAACAGAGGGCAGATATTCCTTTCAGCAGCAATGGTGGCGTTGGGCTATGCGATCGTATTGGGGGCCGGCTGGCTATTGTATGATGTCCCGATGGAAATCTGGAGCAACGACATGGCGCGTGCCATGCTCAATGCTGCGCAGATCATTGTTGTATTGCCATTGCTTTGGGTATTCGAACGTGTATTTGATATTACCACGGACCTGACGCTGCTTGAGCTGTCTAATACAAACCTGCCGCTGCTGAAAGAACTGAGTTTGCGGGCACCGGGCACGTTTAACCACACGCTTCAGGTTGCAAACCTGGCAGAAGCCGCAGCAGATGCCATTGGAGCCAATGCTTTATTGGCAAGGGTAGGGGCCTTGTATCATGATGTGGGCAAAATGAACAAGCCCGAGTACTTCGTGGAAAACCAGAGAACAGGTGGGAATCCACACGATCATCTCAAGCCTCGAATGAGCGCACTCATTATTGCGAGTCATGTGAAAGAAGGGCTCGAAATTGGACGTACTTACAACCTGCCCAAGCGCGTGCTCGATTTTGTGCCGATGCACCACGGTACGTCCTTGATTGAATACTTTTTTAGAAAAGCCCAGGCAGATCATGCATCAGACCAGCCTGATGTGCTTGAGTCAGAATTTCGTTATCCGGGGCCACGTCCCAATTCGAGAGAAGCTGGTATTCTGATGCTGGCGGATTCTGTAGAAGCGGCGAGCCGCAGCATTAGCGAGCCTACGCACAAGCGGCTCGAATCTATGATTGACGGCATCTTTAAATCGCGTGTTAATGATGGGCAATTGGACGACACGGACCTGACGTTTAAGGACCTGTACCAGACCAAGGAGACGTTCCTTGAGATATTGCTAGGGATTCATCACGGACGCGTCAAGTACCCAGGCCAGGCAGAGGCAGAGCGTGCTGCAGATCTTGAAGCCTCTGCAAAAGAAGATGCGGCGAAGTTAGACAAGTTGAAAGAAGGCGCGACGAAAGTAGACACGGCAAAGGCAGACACGGCAAAGGAAAGGCCGGCGCCAGAAGCGAAGGACAATACCGATGAAAATCCTCCACCCTCTGTGCCTGGAGCGCAAGGCGATGGACACAGTGGGCATGTTGAAAACATATCTTAAAGACTAAAAGGCATCACTGAAATATCGTGGCTATTAATTCCCGATTTAAAGTGACGGAATCAGGCGCTGAATAGATTGCAATGACTGCTCGCTTACCATGTGCGTGATCATGTAATTTTGCTTGCCTTTTTTTGTAAATGGCAGGACCCTGCGCCGGCTTAACGGAGTGTAGATAATCATATCTACCTGATCAATAAACTGATTCAGATGCGCCGCACCCTCTTCCAGAGAAGCGCCAAATATTTGCCCGCTAAATCCTGTATGCAGCTGAATATCTGCCATTAAATGAGGGATTGATTCTGCCCTGTACGTGATGAGCCCAAGGGTTTCATGGTTTAAGAGCCGGGCAATGCGATCAAGCGTGTCTGGCGTCAGATACGCAACAATGCCCATGATGTCAATTCGAGGGAAAGTCTCGTTAAGTTGCTTGACAAAAGGTGTCGCGCAGAAAATGTAATCGGCGTCCTGGATGTTATCCAACTGTTTTAGGGTTGCCGTTTCAACATTCATTTGAATAACACTGCTGATGTGCTCAACGCAGTGCTCAGCCATTTCAAGATACGGGGCCACATACACCAGTTTGTGATCTTCCGCTTCAAGATTAAGAATGGTAAGCTGCTCCTGTACAAGGTATTCGATTTCACCCTCATCAAGCCCAAGCCCGACGAGTTGGAGCAAGGCCTTTTGTACCATATCTGCGCCTCGTTCCAGGCGTTCTTCGTTACCCAGCGGTATCCTCGCAGTTACTTGATAACCCCGCCCTTGCTGAACGGCAAGAATGCCTTCGTCCACAAGAATCTGATACGCTTTTCTCACCGTGTGGAAAGAAATATTTATCTGCTCCGCCATCTTTCGCGTTGGAGGCAGCGTATCGTTTACCTTGAAATGGCTACTTGCAATCAGGTAGCGTAGTTGCTCGGTTAACTGTTCAGTAATAGAAGCACTTGAGGTGCGGTCGATTCTGATCATCTAGATTGTACTTTACTGGAAATTTCGTTCGGTAAACTAAGGAATCCTGTTCAATTGGGTTTGATTATTTAATCAAGGTTGTGTGGTATTCTTAGAAGAATATGCTTGAGTCTCCAGTAATCAGTTCTCAGTTCTCAGATTTTACTTTTTATCACTGAAGACTGATATCTGAAGACTGATATTGGAATTTCTTCTATCTCAGCGTTGCGTGGCCACGGTGTAGCGCCGGCTTATGGTGCCTCAAAAGCATTTATGAGTAATTATATGCAAGGGCTCACGCATCGCTTAGCAAAGCTTAAGCTGACTGTCAGGGTGCTGGATGTCCAGCCAGGGTTTGTAGACACGGCCATGGCTAAAGGAGATGGTCTCTTTTGGGTAGCGCCTCCGGAAAAAGCAGCGGCACAAATCTACAAGGCCATCCAGAAAGGTAAAAAACACGTATATATCACAAAGCGCTGGCGGCTTGTTGCCTGGGCCGTAAAAGGGTTGCCCGCATGGTTGTATCACAAGCTGTAATACATCCAGCCTGGTATTCCTCGTGAGATCCAATCGATGAAATCAGGATGATAAAAAGAATGCATTGAGTCTATTTCTTGCATGCTCTTATCCCGACCTGGCGTTATCCTAATTGTTTGCACCATCCAGTAAAACGAACAAACCTCAAGCAGGCCACATTATGTGTCTGATTGAGGTTTGTGAAATTGTCCGCACCTTGCGTTTGAAGCCGCAAGGATAATTAGGCTGCGTCCATCCAGCCCTGAACAGCGACCTAGCCGTGCTCTTCTTCAGAGCGCTTCGTTTTGTCGATGAGTTCTCTTAATGTTTTTAAGTCATCTTCCAGAATGCCATCCCAAGAAAGATCTTCTTCGCCATTTTCTGCGGCAAGTGCAGCTCCGTTATTCACTTCGATGTAATCACTTTCGGTGAATACTTCAGCAGTCGGCTCAGGAACAGGAATTGGCGCCGGCGCCGGCTTGGGTGCTTCGGGCTTTGCGTGTCCGTTCTGCGAAACCAGTACAGGCTCAGGTGCCATCAGGCTTCTCTCATCAAAGGTCGTCCGCTCGCGGATCTCCTTGATCATTGAACCGCTGGAAAGAAACTTGGTAACGCCGTTTACAATAGCATTACGGGTCAATTCACCATCATCTGCAGACAGAGAGCCGTTCATTTCCAGTTCCGTCACATTGTCCAATACTGGCAATGAGTGCGTTAACAAAGAAATGCGCTCCTGTAGTTTTCGATTCCGGTAGAAAATAACCCGCTCCCAAATCGAAAGGATTAATTCCTTGACGGCGCCAACAACGGCTGATGAACCTACAAATTCAAACAGTTTGTCACTCCCCGAATCACATGAAACGACCTCCAGGTCATCAATTGCGGCACCTTGGATTCTGGCGCAAGCTTCGTATAGCAATTCGATGCTTTCAAGAGATTCGCTAATCCTGCGAGGAGAAGAGCGTTTTTTGGTCTCGTCTTCAAACAGAATGAGGGAAAGCACCTCTCTGTTTTGATAATCTTCCTTGTTGACCTGATTCTTGCTAAGCAGGTTGGAAATTGAGGCCAGGGTTTCAACAATGCCTTTAACATTGCTCAGCGGATTGTCTCCTTCTATGCCTCCTTGCTTCGACATTTCAATCCATGGATCTGGATCGCGCAATAAAGAAAAGCCAAGTTCTTGTTCCAGGAAAAGTGCGCCTTCGCTGAATTTCTCAGCAAGGATATTGTATTGCTTAAACGCTTTTAGATAATCCTGCAGCGTCATCCTGTCCCGGGTGGTACCCATCAAAGATGATATTCCAGCTGAATCGATCGCATTGTTGATTTGCTCGGCAGCGTCTATGATTTGTTGTCTAGTCATCATTGGAGGCCAACTAATTGTATAAATTGTGATTAATCATTACAGCAAAACAGTATGTGTTGGCAAACACAGGCAGATCGCCATTCTACGGGGAGAAGAAGATGTTCAGATGCCTTTCGTTTATGGCTGTTTTAAATGTTTATCGAGCCCCGTTAATCAAGCTGTTTCTAATATTCAATTATTGGAATATGCTTAACATTCTACTAAAACACGATTATAGAAGTGCAGAGTTGTCGTCCTTGTAGTAGTAATCTTTTGACGCATTCTTGGTACGACAAAAAGAACCACACAAGACCTCAAATCCTGGTATGCCGCCCTTGTTTGTTAATAGACAGAGGTTCTGACTTTGATTTCATAGCTCAGTCTTGCCTCATGCAGTAACTCAGACATTAATTTGAGGTCCTCCCAATCGTGTTCTTTAAATTCAAACGCCGTGTGACCGTATGTAATAGCCGTCACGAAAGGGGATGCGTTCTGATTTGCAGGCTTTACATCTATTACATAATCCCATTTTACCTGTTCTGGATGAAGTGATACTTCAAGAAAGGTAGTAACACGAACCCGCTCGTTACGAAATGAAACGAGTGCCGGCGTCCGGGCGAGCTGAAGGAGCGTCCAGCTTACTGCACAGAGTACAGCAATTGAGGTGCCGGATTTTAAAAAGGAGCCAATTTGTTGTTCCTGAAGAGCAAGAAAGAGGGTGCATATCATCACTGGCGTGAGGCATGCAATCAGCGGTTTCGTTACCCAGCCGCCAAACATCAGATATAAAGACTGGGGGCCGTCATATCGAAGATGCTTGAATGTTTGAAGCGTATCTGTATCAGCAGTCAAAAAGGTTAGCGCTCAGGTAATGTTGGTATTGGTCCGCCACGGCTCCATGAGTATGCCCAGCTCCTGAATGAATCGAGACTGCTTTTCGTTTTGAGATACTGCAAGCAAATTACAGATCATTCTGAGCAGGATGGTTTGTCCGTTGGCAGATTGGAAATACTTTGCCTGGGGTTTAATACCAGCCTTCAGTAAGAACTGTATACATTGCTCTTTCATGATAGGGTTCCCGCCATTGAAGATATCAAAGAATACTTCGTGCCGGCTATCTTTGTATTTGGCGAGAAAATGCGCCGGCATGTTCACGCCGAAAATGGGCAATCCCAGCCGTTGGCCTAAAAGAATAAATACTGCACAAAGTGTGACGGGTATGCCTCTGCGCGAGTCGATCACGCAGTTGATGTAGCTGTTATTTGGGTCTGAATAAAATTCATTGTTTCCCCGGAAGCCAAGGTCATTGCACACGTATGTGCTCAGGACAAACGCTTTGCCGACACCGGTAGCTGCTTCTACCTTTGGGCGAATACGCTCTGCCATTGAATCCAGCTTTGCCTGATAGGCGCGGATACTCAGATTGGGAAACCTGTGCAATGCCAGAAGAAACGCACCATGCTCTAATTCAGCATTGGGCATGCGCATGATGCTTTTCCAATGCTGTTCTATCTCAGAAAAGTGCAAGTCTTGCATAACTTGCGCGAGTCTGAGTTGCATTTCTGTATCTGCAGCATGCTTCGCTTCTTGCAGAAAAGGCAGAGCGCGACGTCCCAGTTCTTTTAGTCGACCCTGAACCATGGTCTGGACGGTGCGGTCTGGATCATCTAGCAGTGAAACGAGTGCCTTTAATTCACTTTGAGTATGTAACTGTTGTACCATATTCCCAGGAAGAGAAAGCGTATTGGTAGGAGTAGAAGGCTGTGGGGCGATGGCTGGCACAAGTATACAATAGTAAGAAAGGAGCCGGTGTACGCTTCTAGCACACCGGCTCGTAGTTTTTCGCTCAAGCTTCCTAGGGCGAAAGGTTCTCGGGAGTTACTCCGGTAACAAGTAGGAGTAGCCGAAGTGACGTGGAGGATTAAAGTTTTCCTTAATTGTCCTCGCAGAGACCCAGCGGAGCAGGTTCATGTAGGAGCCTGCTTTGTCGTTCGTGCCAGACGCACGCGCGCCGCCAAATGGTTGCTGCCCAACAACAGCGCCTGTTGGCTTGTCGTTGATATAGAAGTTGCCGGCGGCATCTACCAGTGTGTCCAGCGCCTCTCTGATTACAGTGCGTTCCCTGGCGAAAATTGACCCTGTTAGCGCATAAGGTGACGTGCTATCGACCAATTTGAGGGTTTCACTGAAGTGACTGTCTTCATAGACAAAGGTGGATACAACAGGACCGAAGAGCTCCTCACACATCGTCGCATATTTGGGGTCGTCGGCGCGGAGCAGCGTGGGTTGAATGAAATATCCTACCGAATCGTCACACGTGCCACCAAACTCTACGCTTACCTTCGGATCTGCTTTAGCATTGTTAATGTAACCCGATAGCTTGTCGAATGACTTCCGATCGATAACGGCGTTTACATAATTCCCAAAGTCCTCAACGCTGCCCATCTTGATTTCAGAGAGCTGAGCCAGTGCGCTTTCACGCACAGCCGGCCACAAAGAAGATGGAATGTATACGCGAGATGCTGCAGAGCATTTCTGGCCCTGATACTCATAACCACCCCGTACTATGGCAGTAGCCACCTCTTCAGCGTTGGCGCTGGGGTGGGCAACAATAAAGTCCTTCCCACCCGTTTCGCCCACAATGCGTGGATAGGAGCGATACGTGTTGATGTTATCACCGATCGTTTTCCACATCGCATTGAAGGTGCGGGTTGACCCCGTGAAGTGAAGGCCTGCAAAATGTGGAGATGCCATAGCAGGATCGCCGATATCCGGGCCATATCCCGGCAGCATATTGATCACACCAGCAGGCAGGCCGGCTGCTTCAAAAAGCTTGTATACGTAGTACGCAGAATAAACGGCTGTTGTAGATGGTTTCCAGATTACCGTATTGCCCATCATTGCCGGCGCAGCACACAGGTTGCCTTGGATCGCCGTGAAGTTAAAAGGCGTAACGGCAAGTACAAACCCTTCGAGCGGACGGTACTGGAGTTGATTCCATATGCCGGCAGGGGAGTAGGGCTGATCATTATATATTTGCGCCATATAATGCGCATTGAACCGCAAGAAATCTATCAGCTCGCAAGCGGAGTCAATTTCGGCCTGGTGCGGGTTTTTGCTTTGGCCCAGCATGGTGGCCGCGTTGATGGTTTCTCGCCAGGGGCCAGCAAGAAGATCAGCCGCGCGGAGGAAGATTGCAGCACGGTCCGTCCAGGCCATGTTCATCCACTGGGAGCGCGCACTCAGGCATGCCTTGATGGCCTGTTGCACTTCAGAGGTACCACAGTTATGCACAGTCCCGAGATTGAATTGGTGCTCGTGAGGCGGCGACAGGTTCTCCGTATTGCCTGTTCTCACTTCCTTGCCGTTAATGAAGGCAGGAATGTCGAGCGGTGTCCGTTTCAGTTCAGCCAGTTTTTTCTGGAGGCGTGCGCGTTCCGGGCTGCCGGGGGCATACTCCAGAATCGGCTCATTGATCGGTTTTGGGATGACCAGGTTTGTGTTGTTCATATAATATATCCGTTATTGCAATGCGGGTTGTGTCTTAAGTGTCTGCCTGAAGCCTTGTAGACCAATATCGGTAAAAATACGTTTTGCGTGGGCGGATCTATTCAACCGACTATCGGTTTTGATCGTACCCCAAAATTGATGCAGAATGATCTCGTATTTCGAACGATTTGTAGCAGTACGTTACTTATGGCGTGCACAAGGCCGAAAAGAGGGGAAGCGGTTTGTTCGCTTCATCACTTTTATGGCTATTGGTGGCGTGGCCATAGGTGTGACGGCTCTTTTGCTGGCTTTGTCGATCGTTCGTGGATTCAGTAATGAGATCCGAGGCAAAATCATCAGCTTTGGTGCCCACATCCAACTCGAAAGTTTTGAAGATGCTCCCCTTGATCCAGCAAGCGAGTATGTCGATCGGTTGGCCAGCTTTGAAAGTATTGCCGACATCAATGCTGTCGTGGAGGAGTTTGCATTATTACGCAGAAGTGCGCGCGAAATTGATGGGGTTTCTTTTCGGGGTGTTGAGCGTCCGCCGCCGGCGCTGGAGGACAAACTCATAGAAGGCAGTTTTTCATTTACTGAAGATTCCTCTTCAAATCCCGGCGTTGTGATTGGCAGCCAGTTGGCCCGGCTGCTCAATCTATCAATTGGCGATGATGTGGCTGCATATTCGATGCGGCGAAACGGGGCAGGAACCACTTCTCTATTGGGCATCCGTCCCAAAATCAAAGAGTTTCATATCGCCGGCATATACGAGACGTCGTTTGCGAATTTCGACGAATTGTTCGTCTATACGGATATCGACGTGGCGCGGGAATTATTCGATTATACTCCAGATCAAGCGTCGCGCCTTGACTTGCTGCTGGTTGATCCGGAGCAGGCAGCAGAGATATCCATACTGATCGATGAGAAAATTGGATATCCCGTTTATTCGCGCACAGTTTTTCAAGTGTTTAGGCAGTATTTTGCCTGGGTAAATTTGCAGGAAAGCATCATCCCGCTCATTATTGGCGTTATTATACTGGTGGGCGCTTTTAATATTATTGGCACGCTGCTCATGATTCTGCTGGAGAAAACACACGAAATGGGTGTATTGTCCAGCATGGGGGCCTCGCCCAAGTCTTTGCGCCGGCTATTTCTTTTGCTTGGCTTGCTCATAGGCGTCGTGGGTATGGTTTTGGGACAGGTCCTTGCGCTGGTACTGGCTGTTTTGCAAAAGAAATACGAAATTATTCCATTACCAGAGGAAGCATACTATATGAAAGTAGCACCCATTGAGCTTCATGGAATGGACTTCATTATTGTAGGGGCCATTGCGCTTGCGCTGTGTGTGATTGCCGCCTATATTCCGGCCCGTGCAGCTTCCAAAATCGAACCCATTCGGGCCATTCGATTCAGGTAAATGATTTTTTTAGGTCAGGGTGAAGCATTTTATTAATGTAACCCGAACATACAACCAATCACTACTAACTTAACCATAGAGATTTCATGTCAGTACAAGTAGGACAGATGGCTCCCGAGATCGAGCTGTACTCAGATGAACACGCGCTTTTCAAACTTTCTGATTTGCGTGGCGAAAAGAATGTAGTTCTTCTCTTTTTTCCAGCCGCCTTCACAGGTGTATGCACAACTGAGCTGAATACAGTCAGTAATGATATTGCTGAGTATGGCACAGACACACAAGTCGTCGCTATTTCGACAGACACTGTGTTTTCGCAAGGTGAATTCAAGAAAGTTAACGGCTTTGTTTTTCCATTGCTGAGTGATCATAATGCAACTGTTTCGGCTGCATATGGCGCTAAGTACAACAATGATTTCACCGACATGAAATTTGATCGCATTGCGAAGCGTTCTGCATTTGTCATCGATAAAGAAGGCAAGATTGCCTATGCAGAAGTGCTGGAAAATGCTGGTGAAATTCCTAATCTTGACGCAGTGAAGAGCGCGCTGAAAGGCTAGGTTGCGTCACAGATGCGCTGACGCTTTATCTGTGACTCGTTTGGGGTTCAAAGTTTAGCGTTCTTATGTGGAAAATAGAAGGAGAGTGGAGAGCGTTTCTCTTCACTCTCTTTTTCTCTTCTCTTTAACGCTCTGCTCACGAAGGCTGAAAACTAACCCGACACTGCATTATTAAAACTTTGCAGACGCAGGGCTTTTTTAGATTAAAGCAAGACCGCAATCATATGGAAGCAGACCTGAAAAATAAAATTGAATTGACGGTTCTATTCTTCAGTGTGCTGAGAGAAAAGACAGGGTGTTCTTCCATGGATGTAACGCTCGATCCAGGATCTTCAGGAGGTGACTTGCTTGATCTGCTTTCAGATCAAAACGAAGCCGTTAAAATGTACAGATCTGTCATCCGGCTGGCAGTGAATGCTGAATACGCCAGGGAAAATATTGCATTAAAGCATGGAGATGAAGTAGCGCTCATTACACCAGTGAGCGGGGGATGATATGAAGGATTTGTGGGTCCATTTGCAACACGATCAGCTTGATATCAAGGCTGTTGCTGATTTCTTGTACCACCCGAAGGCCGGCGGTGTTGATATATTTGCTGGGACCACCCGGCAGTGGACAGAAGAAAAAGAGACGACCGAGCTTGCCTACGAGTGTTATGAATCGATGGCATTGAAAGAGATGGAATTGCTTGTTAAAGAAGCATTTGAAAAGTGGCCTGTTGTTAAAGCATGCATGCTTCATCGATTGGGCGTGGTCCCGGTTGCTGAAGCCAGTGTCATTATTGGCGTTTCTACACCCCACCGTGCAGATGCGTTTGAAGCCACGAGGTACCTCATTGACCGCTTGAAAATACAGATCCCCATCTGGAAAAAAGAGCACTACGCTGATGGGACAACGGAATGGGTACAGGGCAAAGCAAAACCAGATATCAGTGAATAACAATTTATGCTTTGCGGGGTGTTCGTGGGGCCGGATAAAACTAAATGACAAACTGGCTCATCCACAAATCCCCGGTGTACTATGGTTGGGTCATCATGGCAACGGGTACGCTGGGCGTAATAATGACTTCGCCGGGGCAAAGCTATATCGTCTCTGTTTTTACAGAGCATTTCATCAACGATCTCGCGATTAGTAGAAGCCTTGTAAGCACACTCTATACGGGCGCTACGCTAGCCGGCAGTTTTGCACTTCCATTTGTCGGTCGCCTTATTGATAAGCACGGTGCACGTAAAATCGTGCTCGTCGTGAGTCTCGCCTTTGGCCTGGCGTGCATTTACATGGGACAGGTCCAGAATGCAATCATGCTTGGGTTTGGTTTTGTGGCCATTCGTTTTCTTGGGCAGGGGAGCCTTGGACTTGTTAGCATGAACGTTATCAATCAGTGGTGGATAGAACGGCGCGGGCTTGTAATGGGCATATCGGGATTGTGTATGTCGCTTCTTGGTCTGGGGTTATTTCCCATTGCCGTCAATTTCCTGATTCAAGATGCAGGGTGGCGGTACACCTATGGCGTGTTGGGTTTTATTCTGCTTTTGGTGATGGCGCCTGTCGGTTACATCTTCTTTAGAGACAGACCGGAGCAGGTGGGATTATTGCCTGATGGTCGGAAAGAGGTGGTCGAGGAAAGTACATCGAAAACAGAAGTTGCCCCGGAGGATAATTGGACATTGAAAGAGGCGATGGGGACTGCCGCTTTTTGGGTAGTTGCCGGTAGTGCCGGCACAATATCTATGATAACCACGGGCCTCATCTTTCATCTGGTTAGTATTTTTAACGATCAGGGGCTGGATGCAAATACAGCAGCATCTGTATTTGTGCCGTTGTCTATTACGATGGCGGCTGTGAATTTGGGCGGCGGCATTTTGGCCGATAAGATTCCGGTGCGCGGTATTCTGATTTCCTCACTGTTTTGCATGGCGGCCGCGCTATTCCTCGCGATCCAATTAAAATCGTACTGGTTTGTTATAGCATTTGGTGTTGCAATGGGGGCGACAAGCGGATTCTACCGAGTAATCATGAGTGTCATGTGGGCAAATTATTTTGGCCGGTTGCATCTGGGAAGTATAATGGGTACGGCACAAACGATTGCCATAGCCGGGTCAGCATTGGGGCCGATGCCGTTTGGGATCGCCAGAGATTTGGCAGGAAGCTACGAGGCGATTCTTTTGTGGAGCATTACAATTCCTATGTTCTTTGTTGTGGCGAACCTGTTTGCCGGCCGGCCGAGGCGGGCTTAATATAGGTATAATTCCGTTATTGCAATGTTCAGTTGTCTACAAGTTAAGACTACCAGAAGCGGTGTTTCAAGCGGCCATTTCCTGGTTTTTTGATCTGAAATCATTAAAAAAAGCTATTTTTACATATATTTTGCATATCTACAGCGGTATTTGAAGTTTTCAGGGAGCATTCCTGTAAGTGGTTCTTATAAGTGCTTTCTAATAGTCAGACGCGATGTGTCTGGCGTTTCTGTAACAGACCAAAAGAAAACATGTCAACCCAGTATTCTAAATTAACAAGTATGGTTGAAGGACTCGAAAGCGATTTTGCTGCCTTCTATGAAAAAGGAAATAAAGCTGCTGGCACACGCGTTCGCAAAGGAATGCAGGAGCTAAAATCATTGGCTCAAGACATCCGGCTTGATGTGCAGGAGAAGAAAAATTCTTAAATAAACGACGAGTAGAATAATGGCACAAGGAAAAGTCAAGTGGTTCAATGCCGAAAAAGGTTTTGGCTTTATCGAACCTGATGATGGCAGTAAAGATGTGTTCGTACATCGCAACAGCGTAAATGGACTGGGTTGGGATGATGGTCTGGAAGATGGGGAAGAAGTAGAGTACGATGTAGAGCGTACGCCCAAAGGACTTGCTGCTGCAAATGTAGAACGCAGAGGATAAGATCCTGCTTACATAAGTCTGTACTCGGTAACGCGGGAAACGACTTGTCATAGTGGTACAAAGATGATTACATCTTCGAGACAAATGACAAGTTAAATCATGCCGGCATCTACAAAGACGTTAAATATCTATTTGCAACCTGGTACTTCCATCCACAAATCGATGGAAATCATTGCATCTAAAGCAGCAGGTTGGCAAATAGTATTGATTATTCCTCATGGAAGGAATGAGCGGGGAGAGCTTAAGTGTGAAGTACAAATGCTGCGCATGAGTGACGAGTATAGCTAGAATTGAAAAAGCTCTTATCCTGCTTTTACACAAAATGTGTTGAAGCAGGGTTTGAGCTTTTTTCTTTTTACGCTCATGTTACGCATCGTCGCACATGAGACATCAAATTACCTCTACAATACTGCCTGCCATAAAGTGATTAATATCTTTCACTTGAATTGCGGTACAGCATCTCCTCCTGGAAGCAGACTTTTCCCTGGACTATATCCAAACGAGATGGTCTGTCATTGCTTGTTACTGGATTGCAATGGTCGTCTCGTGCTCATTGATACTGGCCTCTCTGTTGCTGATCTCTCAAACCCCCGCCGGCTTGGCGTCATGGGCAGCGTATTGGGCCTGAAAGGGCATCCGCGACAGGCAGCTATACGGCAAATAGAACAACTTGGCTATGCTCCGGGCGCCGTGGAGCATATTATTTTGACGCACCTTGATCTGGATCATGCTAGCGGCCTTGTTGATTTTCCAGCGGCTAAGGTTCATGTGTTGAGGAAAGAGTATGAAGCAGCGACGCAACCAAATACGCTTGGCGAGCGGTTGCGGTATAGAGCATACCACTGGAAGCATCAGCCTAAATGGGTATTGTATGATGATCCGGGATTGCCCGATTTAGTGGGGCGCGAATTTATACCGCTTGAAGGATTGCCGATTTCAATTGATCTGGTGCCCTTGCATGGTCACACGCGTGGCCACTGTGGTGTACTGTTTCAGGGGCATGAAGCGTCTATTTTACACTGCGGTGATGCCTATTACGCAAGAAAGGAGCTCGCACATCGCTCTTCAATACTATATACTCTTTTTCAAAAGGCTGCCAATGTAGATGCTAAGGCGACCAAGGCAAGCAGGAAGGTGTTGGCACAAATGATCTCAGATAATCCAGCCATGCGATGTATATCGTCACACGACCCGACTGAGTTCGTGTAATCTCACAGCGCAGAAGAGAATCTGTAGCAATTAAAAGCCGAGTCTTCTTGTTTTTGTAGGTAGTAGCACGCTTCTCCGTCTTTCATTCTTGCCTTTTTTCTCACTTCCCAGCCCCGTAGGCATTCTATCATTTCGGAGACCATTATGGAGACCATTTTGCCACAATGCAATATTGCCGCGACCATCAAGCATGGAAAACCCGCTGCCGGCTTCAAGCGCTCCCGTTAGAAAATGAAATGCATCAGCTGATTTATAAGAAGAGCTTATATACCAGATCGTTTTGCTTAGCGGAGCCCACACGCCAAGCTGCGTCATGCGTTCGATAAATTTCCGATTACCTGCTTGTCCGTCTTTCAGGTTAAAAGAGATGAGGAGGTTGTTTTGATAGCCCCAGTACGTTCTGATCAACTCAGCCATTGGCTGCCTTAAGTGCCATTTAGCTTCGCCATTTGAAGGATCCAGGAGCATTAATGTAGCATGGCTGTCGATGCGCCGGTCCATCATACTGGCATTGATTTGCTTGAACGCATCAACTGAAGTCAACTCAGTTTCAAGCTGCCAAAAAGAGGGGCCAATCTTCGCCGATTTTCCCAGGCCGGTGATTGCGGGACAGACTACCGCAAATCCTGGATCGGATTCCTGAATATCTAATGCGACGTACAGATACTTGCCTGTCGGTTGCTTCATAGAAGGTCTGTAGTGTTGGGTTAAACTGAGTACTAGTGTTCTGTCAGCGGAATAGAAGTATTTCCGCTGGCTTCATAAGCTCTGATAAAGATCACAAATCAAAAATCCTTGATCGATATTCTGAAATCAAAAGAAACAAACTCTATTAACAGGGCACAGCTATATAACGAAAAAAAGCTGTTGGAATTTGCGCTCAAAGTGTGAAAGAAATGGAACGATTTGATGAAGCATTTGAGCGGATATATGTGCGCACGATAAATGAGATATGCAAATCTCCTGAAAGGTATTAAAACAGATGAACATGCCATATTGTCCGATTACTCAATAAGGCATAACTTTTGAATAATATTGAACCTAGATGCGGTTAGCCGCGTTAATGGGTCTCGATTAATTGTGGATCAGTGTGCGGCTAACATGCTGACTTTCTGAACATTACTTTCTAATAGCTGCGCTGCGGCGCAATTTTTTATGGCGAAACAAGAACCAATTAAGCAACAGGGTGTGGTCACCGAAGCACTCCCTAACACGCAGTTTCGCGTTGAACTAGATAATGGCCACGTTATTTTAGGCCTTCTATCTGGTAAAATGCGCAAGTTTTTTATCCGAATTCTCCCTGGCGACCGTGTTGACGTAGAGATGTCTCCTTACGATCTGACAAAAGGCAGAATCGTTTACCGTTACAAAGGCTAAGACAGACCTTTACTTATTGAATGAAGAACCTCCGGCTATTCATGGCGAATGGCTTCCACCGGCGAGAGGTTCGCCGCTCTCCATGCAGGATAGGTACCAAAGCCTATACCTACAAACAGAGCTACAACGACAATAATCGAAAGAGAGCCAGCCGAAAAGGCCATTTCGAACGGGACTTCTGCAACATTTTTTATGATGGGCGTCGCTAGTAATAGCGTAACCAGCCCGAGAATTAATCCAAACAGGCTGCCGGCGAAGGAGATTGTAACTGATTCTGTAAGGAATTGAAGTACAATGTCTTTTCGCGTAGCCCCTGTTGCTTTTCTTATCCCGATTTCTCTGGTACGTTCTGTTATTGCTATCAGCAATACATTCATCACCCCGATGCCACCCACCAGTACGGAAATTCCAGTGATCAGTCCCATTACTATTTTAAAGACCTTGATGCCCTTTTGTACCTGCTCTATTCTGGCTTGATCAGTCATGATAAAGAAGGCTTCGCTGCCTTCGTCGATGTGCGTATCCAACCAGGAGACAATAGCTTCTCTCAATGCAGGGACCTTAACAACGTCATGTGCCCTTACGAGCAAACTGCTTGGTGTGGCGTGTTTTAAAACGTCTGACCAGGTTTCTACGGCACCATACGCGACCGGATTTTTGTCGTGTGATGCTGCTTTTAAGACGCCAATGATGGTTGCCCGTGTTTCGGCTATTTCAACTTCTGAACCAATCAGTGTCGGGACCTCATCCGGTGAGGCTACCAACATAACCGCCAAGTTGTGATTCAAAACAAGAACGGGAGCGCGTTCCGTTACCTCGTTGTCCCCAAAAAACCGCCCGGCCTCCAGTTCTGAACGCAAAATTTCAAACATGGCCGGCTCAGTAGCCTCTATATAGGCGCCAACGCTTAGCGTATCGTTGGGAATCTTGATGAGCACGTTGATACTTTTTCTAAGAGCCAGATCAGCATCAGCACCAATGGCGTCCGTTATCATCGCGGTATCAGCCGGCTTCAGCGATGGGATCGACGCAAGAGAAAGACTCACGCCATTTACAGACGTCCGGGTCTTCGGTTGAATCATGATGGCCTCAAGACTGGTCGTCGTCGAGATTTGGTTTCTCGCATATTCTTCAAGTCCATCTCCCAAAGAAAGAATAGCCACCAGAGCGGCTACACCAACAACAAGTCCGGTTGTAGACAGGAGGGTATGAAGTGGATTGGCCCGAAGGGTCTGTAAGGCTACGCTTGCAATTAGAAATACGCGCTTGATCATTAGCTGTCATGTCGTGGGTAAAATCAAAAAACCATAAGGGATTTGCTACGGTAGAAATAAAAATATGTTAGAAGCCGGGGTAAAGATTAACTTCCCGCCAGATTTCAATCCAAACTGATGTGTTTTAATATATTTGATATGCATGGATAGCGACAGTTTTACTGTGAAAATGAGCAGCGGGAAGCCCAATTTCGGCTAGATTCATTTCGTGTTTGCACACAGGCAGCGAATAGATTCATTTCGTGTTTGCACACAGGCAGCGAAATAAACGCGGTTTCAGCAGCAGGGTTTATGAATTTGCCTATTTTAGGGCTAAAGGCTTCGCGTATGCGGCCAATTTTGGAAATTGCTAAATAACTACTACATTCAGGTGGTTTGTTCACGCTTCCATTCCTTTGTCCTCGGCGGCATTGATAAACCAACAGAATCGTTTTTTGACACGATCTATCAGATCACTGCTATAGGCATCATTGGATAAGATGCGTCGTGATCGAGGACACATTGCTGCTTGACTTTCATAATGATGAGTTGCAAGAACAACGACAGTCAGGATCAGTCAAAACTTGGCCGTACTCCGTTTTTATGTCAAAAACTCTAACAGCATTTAAATCTTTCTTATGACCAGGAGTCAAGTGCAACCTGAATTGCGCGAGCCATACTGTGTGTTTGAATATGTTATGGAAGTCCTCGCGGCAATTGCAGCGTTTTTTGCAGTGTATTTTTTTGTCGCCAATTTTGATGACCTACCTCGCTTGATACCCAAGCACTTCAATATTCGCGGAGAAATTGATGCATGGACAAGCAAAAAAACACTCTTGTACATCCTTCCAAGCTTAACTGTACTTTTTTATGTGGCGATAACCATGACCTCCAGGAGTCTTCACAAATATAGCCACATGTTTAATTACCCTGGTACTAAAACCCCAGAGAAAACAAAACAAGTTTATCTTTTGGCCCGGCATGTACTTGTAACTGTGAAAGTTTCAGTGGTTTGTTTGTTGTCTTACCTGTCATGGGCCATTGTAAGTACAGGGCTAAGTGGCGAAAATCAGCTAAATATCCTAATAACAATTGCGTTTATGCTGTTTTCGCTCATAGCACCAATCGTGATATATAGCAGAAGTCCTGTGAAGTAGATAAGAGAGGAGTAAGTTTTTCAAAGATGATCCGATGAGCTGTTGATTTAGGCGATGACGTTGAGAATGATTTTGCGGCGAATGCTTATTTAAAACAGATTGTGTTCCATATCCGCACAGAATATTAAGATGTGAAATTAATCGCGTACGGTTGAGGGGGAACGCACATACACTTTTTTAACACAACACCAACCTTTAACTAATGAGACAATGACGAAAATAAGGAAGTATTTTTTGAATATGAATTTTGTGACGCTGTTAAGCGTTTCCCTTTTTTGTTTGAGTTGTGATGCGCTTCAATTTGAACAGGGTCCTGTGGCAAATAGTACCCTTGAACTTGATGGAGAGGCCTTGTTTAAAGGTATCATGATGGGGGCTGGTGAGTTTGCAGAAACACTGCCCATCATTCGAGATACCTACTATCTAGGCAATGCACTGGGAGAGGAGGAACTGGTTTCATCGACTCTTTTTACTCAATTGATTGTTGATAAAATGGACGCGAATGATCCCGAGTTCTTCGATAATTTTGAGCAATCAATCAAAAGCGGTGATCACCTGGTGATTCTGGACGCTATGCATGAAAGTGGTGTTATGATGCTTGATGCAATTTTGGATATGCCTGAAACGGATTCTTTACTTTCAGATGCAGTTGAAGATAAGGCTTTCATGAATGAGTTAACTGATGCGATTAATGCAAATGTGGAGAAAGAAATTCAGCTGGAAGTCGATGAAGTGAGAAACATAATTGCTGATTTTCTGGCGCAAGGTGAAGAGGCGAACAAAAATGGCGATGACAACGCACTGAGGCAAAACAATTCCATACAGGGGACTTTTATTGCCATTGCATGCATTTATACCATTGCAGCATTTGTTAATTATGCTGCTGCAATTCATGCCGGCGTGGCAATTTGGGTTGCTTTAGCGTTTGCAGGAGCAGCTGCTGTAGCTGTAGCCTTGACTGCAGCAGCTGCAGTTTGGAATGCAAGTGGAGGTGGTGAAGAAGCAAAGGAAGATCCTACTCCCCAAGGATCCGGAAAATCAAACCTCCTGGAGGAGCAGCTTATTCATTCCTTGGCTGAATACTTTAATGGTTAACAAAACATTTTAAACAAGTAGTGAACGGGGTAAGTTGAGATTGCAAAACAAGGAAAGAAAATATTCAAAGCTGATTTTTGCTTGTGTAATACTATGTGTTTTTTGGGGGGCTTTAGTATTACGTACTCTTGTAGTCAGCATAGGCGATAATCCTATTCGTCATTCAATGAAGCAAAAGATGGTTTTTACATCAATTCTGCCTGAAGGGTGGGCCTTTTTTACACGTGATCCGCGTCAACCTTCTCTTTACGGTTATAAAAACGTGAACGGAAGCTGGGTTATCCATGAAAACCAGAACTCCCGCCTTTCAAACTTACTGGGTGTTCAAAGAAAATCCAGAACACTTGGTCTTGAATTGGACGTAATTGTATCTCAAAGGGGTGATAGTTCTTGGGTTGAATGTGAGGACGAAATTAACATCTGCTACCAACATGACAGTCTCAACCCTATACCCGTAAATAATACGACCGTTGTAAAAACACTTTGTGGCGAATTTATCGTACAAGAGCGAAAACCCGTCCCATGGGCCTGGAGCTCAAACTATAAGAATATTCATTTGCCATCAAAGTACTTGTATTTCGATATAGCCTGTGATTGATAAAATAAATAATACTTTAGATCGAATATTGGCGGTCAATATTTATACAAATGTATATGGCTTGGCCCGTTCACTACTTGCTATTGGGACGTTGTTAACGCTTGTTTTTAATAGTTCAGACGTGTTATTCCGTCCCAATGGAGTGCTAATGACTGAAGCATTTGGAGACACACATCCATTGCTAGCTTACAGTCTGTTTTCTCTTCTTCCTTTTGAGCATGTCATTTTTGCCAGACTAATTGGTATTGGTATTCTCTTATTGGTTATAACAGGATGGCGACCACGCTTTACAGGGATATTTCACTGGTGGGTAACGGTGAGTTTTTCAACATCTTCAATAGTTGTTGATGGGGGAGATCAAATTGCATCTATCCTTTGTCTGTTATTAATTCCCGTAACTTTAGCTGATTCTAGAAAATCTCATTGGGTTGAACATAAGGAGCAGCGGAATGTCAATTTGGGATCTCAAGTTCTGCATGTTAATGCCTTGATAGCCTTGTTTGTGATAAAGTTACAGGTAGCTGTTGTTTATTTTCATGCAGCCGTAGGAAAAACTATGGTTACAGAGTGGGTAAATGGAACAGTGTTGTATTACTGGTTTATTGACCCTGTATTTGGTATGACCCCCTGGCTCAGAGATCTCGCAGTTGGTGCACTTGCTTCACCGTATGTTTCTGTTTTTGGAACGTGGGGCGTAATAATATTTGAAATACTGCTGTTTGGCGCGTTGTTTATGACACCCAAGGGAAAAAAAGTGATGTTTTTCCTTGGACTCCTTTTTCATGCATCTATTATTGTTGTTCACGGATTGGTATCATTTTTTTTCTCCATGGGTGCGGCACTCATATTGTATTTGTGGCCGATTGAGAAGTCTTTCGGTAAAAAAAAAAAAAAA
>JBGCEN010000310.1:0-26029 GCA_045106435.1 Rhodothermales bacterium | reverse complement strand
GCTTTTCTTTTTTGCTCATCCACAACTTTCAAATATACCTCTCTTTTGAGAAGAGTGCATCAGAAAAACATCTCACGTCTATCTGCTTCTCCATGGTCCTCTTGCTCAGCAGCTCAGGATAAAATCCTTGTGCTTGTACTTAGCGTCTAAGTGTCATTGTACTTACAATATAGTATCTTGACTAACTATTGACGCTGCATTGCTTTCCTTGCTATGTAGTTCTAACAGTGTAGTTCTAACAGTGTAGCGTTAACACCCAGCTTGGTTATTGCTTCGTCATACTTAAAAACTGTACCTGCATTCATTATTGTATCAAGACACCTAATTCTAATGAAAACGATCCGTGGTATTTTACTCCTGCTCATGTGCTTCTTTTTGCAGACGAATGATCTGCTCGCACAGGGCTTTGGAGGATCTATGGCTTTAGCTGAGCACAATCTTTTTGTCGGCGAGGCCAATAACAACAATTTTCCCGGCTCTGTATATGTTTATGCAGATGATGAAAAACCCGGCACATGGATAGAAACCATGCAGCTAGAACCCGAAGACGGGTTTCCTGGCGATCGATTTGGTCAAGCATTGGCGGCAGACGGCAACATGCTCGTTGTAGGCATGAGTGGATACCAGGAATCAGTTGGTGCTGTACTCGTTTACACGCGCTCGGATGACGGGAGCTGGATGGAGAAAACACGCGTTATGGCACAAGCCGGCTTACCAGACGACAGGTTCGGTAATAAAGTAGCACTGTCAGGCGACCTTGTTGCCGTTGCTGCTCCAGGCCGTAACAATCGGAAGGGCGGCGTATTTATGTTCAGACAGAACGGTGATTCCTGGCAACAAGAAGCATTTATCGAAGGAACAGACACCGCCGAAGGTGATGTTTTTGGTACAGCGCTCGCACTTAACGAAGGGATGTTACTGGTAGGTGCGCCGGCGCATAACGAAGCCAAAGGGGCTGCGTACCTCTTCCATAAGAATGCTGAAACCGGCGCATGGGAGCAAAAAGACAAGCTTGTTGTGCCCAACATCGAAGAAAAAACGCAGTTCGGCCAGATTGTCGCTCTCACCAACGGTACAGCCTATATCTCTGCCCCAAGAGCAGATAACAGAAAAGGTGCCGTCTACGCATTCCCAACAGAAAAAGCAGCCAACGCAAGAGGTGCGCAGTATCAACTACTCACCGCCTATGACGGCCAAAGAAATGGCAGATTCGGGGCTTCAATCCTGGCTTCAAATGATGAACTGTGGATTGGTGCGCCGGGAGATATGCGTATCGGTAGCGCCTATCTCTTTACGAATCATGGACCACAAGGCTGGACAAGCGTTACAAAAATGACAGGGGATGAACTCTCCGGACGTGCATCTTTTGGTGCTGCCATGCTCCGCAACCAGAACGTCGCCGTGTTTGGTGCTACGGGTATTGATGGGGGTGAAGGTGCCGCGTTCATTTTTGCGAAGAACGAAGAGTCCAATGCGTGGGCCCAGAAATTACGCGTCATAAACGAAGTGAAAGGGCTGGATGCGATTACGGGCGAGGAAATAAAGTGCGAAGGAGAAAAAGCAGCCGGCTTTGATTGTAAAGGCGTTAGCCTGATGTCCTTCTTACCTATCAAAGCAATGGGGGGCGGACGCGGCGTGCGGGTAAATGATATCTGGGGTTGGACAGATCCTCAAACAGACAAAGAGTACGCGCTCATCGGACGGACCGACGGGACTTCTTTTGTTGATGTCACCGATCCAAACAATCCAGTCTATGTTGGCCAGCTGTCTAAAACGGAAGGCTCACGCGCCAGCATTTGGAGAGACGTTAAAGTATATAAAGACCATGCATTCATTGTAGCAGATGCTTCCGGACAGCATGGTATGCAAGTGTTTGATCTTGCCAAGCTGCGTTCATTTTCAAATGAACCTATCGACTTCAAGGAAGACGCGATTTATGATAATATCGCAAGCGCGCATAACGTAGTCATCAATGAGAGTACCGGATTTGCCTATGCAGTGGGTAGTAGCTCCGGCGGCGAAACATGCGGTGGCGGCTTACACATGATCAATATTCAGGACCCGAAACAGCCGACGTTTAGCGGATGCTTTGCAGATACTGAAACGGGGCGCAACAAAACAGGCTATTCTCATGATGCCCAATGCGTTGTGTATCAAGGACCTGATGCTGATCATCAAGGCAAAGAAATTTGCTTCGGTTCAAACGAAACAGCGATGAGTATTGCAGATGTGTCGGACAAAGAAAATCCGAAAGCACTCGCTGTTATTTCCTACCCGAAAGTTGTTTATGCGCATCAGGGATGGCTCACCGAAGATCATCGTTACTTCTATATGAATGATGAAGGAGATGAACCAACAAATGCCGTTGAAGGCACGCGCACATTGGTCTGGGATGTAGCCGACCTTGATGATCCTATTTTGGTCAAGGAGCATATCGCAGAGACAACATCTACGGACCACAACCTGTACATCCGCGGCGACTTGATGTATCAATCAAACTACGACAGTGGATTTCGCGTCCTGGATATCTCCAACCCGGAAAACCCTGTTGAAGTTGGCTTCCTGGACACTACACCTTTCGCCGGCGGCGGTGGCGGGTCGTGGAGTAACTACCCTTACTTCAAAAGTGGATCCATCATTGTAACAAGCATGCAAGAAGGACTGTTTGTTGTTAAAAAGGAAGATGTGGCTTTTTAAGTTAAAAGTTGAAAGTGAAAAGCTAAAAGTGTACAGGCTTAATACTGAACGCTAGATTTAGCGTATTATAAAAAGAAGGCGTTTGGTTAGCACGGGGTTTAAATACCGCCTGCTGGCCAGACGCCTTTTTTATTATGTGATGGGACCATTTTGACTGCCCTTCGAAACTAACAAAAAATGGTGCCGTAGTTTTGAGGTGTCGTATTTTTGAGGTTCTGAAGCCCAACGGCATCTGCATCACTTTAAAAAATCCACCCCTTTCATTAAATGTAATTTCCGATGCGTAACCCACGCCACATATAACATCCTGGCGGTAGCCGGCAGATAATACATGCATCGCCGGCCCATACGTGCATCCTGTTTGCAAAACAGGTTCTGACATCGCTCAGTCTTAGCTGGGCGACATCCATTCTGTACGTCGAACCTGATCGGAAATTATACACGCACCCCACTTGCCCTGTTGTCCAGTTTGGGACCGTTTTTAACAAGACGTTTAGGCTTTCTCTAGCTTCCCTCTTTGTAATCTGGCACCATACGTTGTGGTTTTTCGGGTTGATTTCCTGCATATCCCAGGCACGTTCTCCTCCTTCGGGTACGCCTCTTCGGATCAATCATCACCTATATCAAACCACCCAACGTCATGTTAGCAGTTGAAGTAAAAAATCTTAAGAAGGTATTCCGAAAAAGAAAAGGATGGAATCGCCGGCTCATCACAGAGCAATGGGCGCTTGATGGTGTTTCTTTCCACATAGAGATGGGAGAAACGTATGGCCTCCTTGGTCCCAATGGATCAGGAAAGTCTACCCTGATTCGAATTTTGTCCACCCTGCTCTATCAAGATGAAGGGAGCGTTCAGATGTTGGGGCACACCCTGCCAGAAGAGGCCCGCGCCATTCAATGGAAAATTGGCCGGGTGAGCGTTGATGCAGCGTTTTACAAAAAGCTTTCTCCCAGAGAAAATCTTTTGTACGCGGCACAACTGTACGCCCTTGAACCCAAAGCCGCAGAAAAACGCGCAATGGAGATTCTGGAGCGTTTGGGAATCGAATCAGATCGTTTCAAAGAGCCCATTGAGGAAATGAGTCGCGGGATGCAGCAAAAGATTGCTATCACACGGGCCTTGCTTCTGAATCCACCCTTGTTACTGCTCGATGAGCCAACCACCGGTCTTGATCCTAAAAGCCGGCGTGATGTGCAGACCTTCCTGGAAGATCTTCGCGAAGAATACGGCACAACCATTCTGCTCACAACGCACGATATGGCTGAAGCGGAGCGGCTTTGTGCAAGAATTGGGTTTCTATCAAAGGGCAAGCTCATCATCGAAGGGACGGCCAATGAGCTCAAAGAAGCAGCCGGCGCTGATAATCTCGACGATGCATTCATCGCAATGGCCGGAGAGGCGCTCGAAGAAGATGGTGCCGTAATCCCGAACGCGCCGTAATCGAACGCGCCGTAATCGAACGCTCTGTAGAGGAGATTCATGAATCTCCCCAACGGAAGCTCCCCATACTCGCAGGCATACCAATGCCTCCAAAACATAAAATCAATGACGCATGCCATACGACAAACCTGGGCGTTTGTCTTTCGAAACTACCACCTGGTCAGACGCTACCTGTCGTGGGTAATCGTCTTCACATTTTACGAGTTTGTTAATGCTGCAACCATTGTACTGATTGGTGTTGCCATTGATGAACCACGGCTTACCATCACGCTCGTATTGGGTGTAATGCTCTGGAATTTCCTGTCTGCCATGTTTCATGAAATTGCCAATTCCATCAGTTGGGAGCGCTGGGAAGGGACGCTTGAATACACCTTTATGGCGCCGGTATCCAGATTAACACATTTGCTGGGCGTCAGCATCTACGCTGTACTTTATAGCCTGGTTAATTCTTCTGTGGTATTGATTGGATTGTTGCTCTTTATAGACCTCAATCTGTCGGGTGCCAACATGTGGGGTGTGCTCATTGTGTTGCTAACAGGAAGCGTAGCATTTACGGGCCTCGGGTTGATGGCAGCTGTTTTGCCGGTCATGAGCCCAGAGCATGGTGCACAGGCAACCAATATCTTCCAGGGCGTACTCCTGCTTATTTCCGGCATCTATTATCCTGTATCGGTATTACCGGAATGGCTCCAGCCGTTATCCTACATCTCACCGGCTACCTATGTATTGTCAGCGAGCAGAACGCTTATCGGGCTTGATGAAACCAGTGGCGAAATTATGGAGGCCGGCGGTCAATTGAGCGAGGTCCTTCCTGAATTGCTTACGCTTGCTGCGATGGGCATCATCATGGTACCACTTGGCCTTTGGATTTTCGGAAAAGTAGAAAACTGGGCCAAGAAAACCGGTAAGCTAAAACGAACAGGTTAATGAATGTCGAGGTTCGAATGCCGAGTGACGAGTGGCAGGCTGAAAGGCTTTGCAAATTCGTCACTCGCCATTCGGCACCCAAAACTCGAAACTCGCCATTCGAAATTCGACACTCGGCAATCGAACCTCGTCACGTCACTCCTCACTCCTTTGCAAAGAATACTCCTGGGGTAAAAGATCGGCTACGCCCCTGGATGCCAGAAAACCATATACCGTAACGGCACTGGAAACGCCGGCTGGTGAATAGAGATACCCCGACTCATGTATCGTGGCTTCGCCCACCCTGTTCATTTTCATATAAGACAACTGCTCAGCCGGCGGCGGCTTTTCTTTACTGAACAGCCTTACGCGATCCCCTTTGCGCTCGTAATAGATGCGAATATAATCACGAAACGCCATTTTGTATTCGTACTGTTTCTTCGTTCTTCTCAAAATGGTTCGTTCATCCAGCGGATAGTACTTGGTAAGAAAGGTTTCAGGATAAGGCGCCCGATCGGTACTGTCTCTGAGCAGGTAGAATCCTTCCTCATCCGTCTTCAGATGAATCATGGACCAGAGCAGGTGCTGCAATGACCCTTTAAAAACATACTCCCGCTGTTTCCCCCACTTGGTTAACAGTTTCCTGTTGGTGGTTTCCATTTCTTCAAACCGCCAGGTCCCCAATGTATACTTCAAGGCCTCTTCTTCATCGTGCCTGAATTGATCAAGTATAAATGTGAGATTATATCCCAATCCGTGATTTTCAATCTCAAGTGGTTCACTTGCAAACGCTTCAAATATGCCGTCTTCTTCGCGAAAACTCAAAACGTAATCGTTCATGATTTGCGTTTCTTTTGCATTCGAAGACGTCCCTAAAAACAGTTCTTCAAACCGGGCAAGCTGCTTCCTCCACTCTTTCGGTTCTTCCGAAACCACCGTAACACCTTCCAACTCATAGACGATTGGCGTCAACCGAATCGCAACATTTGTTGGTGGCTGATCTGGCAATACTTCAATCAGCACAAATTCAGAATCGTATCCAATGATGGAAGCAACTACTTTATAAGATCCGGGCAACACACTTTCCAGAACAAAACGACCATTCCTATCGGTTGTAGATCCTTGTAGCCGGCTTGCAAGAAATACGTTTACGC
This sequence comes from Rhodothermales bacterium, assembly GCA_045106435.1. Lineage (GTDB taxonomy): Bacteria > Bacteroidota > Rhodothermia > Rhodothermales > JAHQVL01 > JBCCIM01. Next base: position 19,831 of record JBGCEN010000310.1, on the reverse strand, counting down.
CGGCAAGGGGCTCGTTCGTTTCGACATCCAGGATCGTACCTGATATTTGTTGATAACTAACCTGTTGCCCCAAACATGGCACAGCAATCATAAAGAGCAATAGAAAGAAAAGTATCCCTTTTAGCTGTCTGGAATTATGGCAGTGCATGTCTTTCTTCATCAAACAAAAATTACGGTCGAATATCTATCTGCATGAATAGTACTATGTTACCCCAGGTTGTGTGCTATAAACTGAAGACCTTGAACCGAGTGATCAGTCTTCAGATATCAGTGTTCAGTGATATCTGAAGACTGATCACTGACTACTGAAGACTCAGACATATTCTTTTAAGAATACCTCACAACTTGGTTATGTTAGGTACTTTTTGAGGGTAGAATAGTTTACCGTTTCACACTTACAGGACACGTTAATTGGTATCTTGTTGAATTTGGCCGATAACACTGGAACCGCTTCGGATCATCTCCTGTAAGCAAAATCCACCTGTATAAAATTTTACCGTAAGGATTATGAAGGCTCTTTCAGTCGTTTCCCTGGGACTGGCAATCACTGGCGCTGTTGTATTTTTGACAGCTGCTTCAACAATAAAAAGCGTTCAGGTATCTCCTTCTGACTCTTTACACGAAAATTCGGCGATCGACGTTTCCGTTTGGGCAAAACAACCAATGCTCAAAAACCCTGTAGCAATTTCCCATGATTCGCAGGGTCGGCTGTATGCAACAGAAGCAAACAGACGCAAATCAACAGACCTGGATACACGCAGCATGCGTGGACTTGAACCACTCCCATGGCCCGTTGTGGATTACAGTTTACAATCTGTTGAGCAAAGGCGCGAGGCAATTCGCAAGTACCTAGCGCCAGACAGCCCCTACAAGAATCCATGGCTGAAAGATTTTAATAACGACGGGCAAAAAAATTGGATGGATCTGTTTGAAATATCAGAGCGAGTCAATCTACTGGAAGACTCAGACGGAGATGGTATTGCTGATAAAGCCAGTGTGTTTGCAGAAGGGTTTAACACCGAGGTCACCGGAACCGCCGGCGGTGTTTTGTGGCACAATGACAAAGTCTATTTCACAGCCATTCCGGATCTCTGGCTCCTTGAAGATAAAGATCAAGATGGCGTAGCGGAGCAAAGAGAAGCGTTGATCACGGGACATGGCGCGCACATTAGCTGGGGCGGCCACGACCTGCACGGATTGACGGTAGGACCCGATGGAAGAATTTACTGGTCCATTGGGGACAAGGGCGCAAATATTACATCAAAAGAAGGCCGGCAATTTGTCTACCCGAATCAGGGCCTCGTTATGCGCAGCGAGCCAGATGGAAGCAACTTTGAAGTGTTTGCGCATGGCCTGCGCAACTGCCAGGAATTATCCTTTGATGATTATGGCAATCTGTTCTGTGTAGACAATGACGGAGACTTCAAAGGAGAGCGGGAGCGCCTGCTTTATGTTACCCGCGATAGCGACACCGGGTGGCGAATCAACTGGCAATTTACCAGCACCAACGACTGGGCCAAATCACAGGGTCTTCCAGAATACAATCCCTGGCTGGAGGAGCGTTTGCATGTACCCCACTTTCGTGGACAAGCCGCGTACATCACACCGACGTTACTCAACTACTCAGATGGCCCCGCCGGCTTTACCCGAAATCCTGGCACTGCGCTTTCCGAATCGTACAAAGACTATTACTTCCTGACGCAATTCCCGGGGCAGAAAATCACTGCGTTTCAGTTGCAACCCAAAGGCGCTGCATTTGAGATGGTTAACGAGCATAATTTCCAAAATGGATTTATGGCAGTTGGCCTCAGCTTCGGTCCGGATGGCGCGCTCTATGTTGCAGACTGGGGTGGGAACTGGGATCCCACTGAAGAGGGTGGCATTGTCAAGCTGGATGTTAAATCTAAAGAGCAGCATCCTCTCAGGAAGCAAACGAAAAAGCTGATACAAGCCGGCATGAAAGACCGAAGTGTTGATGCACTTGCAGATCTCCTTGGTTATCCCGACCAGCGGGTTCGGTTGGCAGCACAATTCGAATTGGTTGAGAGAAATCAAGAAGAGGCACTGATTCAAACAGCGTTAGACAAATCAGCGGGCCCCCTTGCCAGGACCCACAGTATCTGGGGAATAGGCCAACTTGCACGCTTGGGAAAGCTTTCTCTTCAGGTAGATGTTGCTACATTACTTACAGATGCAAATCATCAGATTCGCATACAAGCGTGTAGACTTGTTGCGGAAGCGCCGGCTTTATTTGATTCTTTTGATGTTGCACTACACGATCTTTTAGCAGATCCTGAATTAAGCGTTAGCTTTCATGCCGCTCAAGCGCTTGGTGCCGTGGGAAATGCTGATTCTATCGAACCTCTCTTTCAATTGTTAGCCAGCGAAGATGGCACAGACCCTTTTATCAGACACGGTGTAGTAACAGGGTTGAGCGGCATCGGCGATGAAGACGCACTGCTGGCAGCAAAAGATCATGATTCAAACAGTGTTAGAATGGGTGCAGTACTGGCACTGCGCCGGCTCAAGTCCATACACACACAAGCCTTTCTGCAGGATACAAACCTTGCCGTTGTATTAGAAGCTGCACGCGCCATCCACGATGACTTCGGCATCCCGGAAGCCATGCCGGCGCTTGCCAACCTGTTGAACAACACGCCGCACACTTCAAACGAAGCACTCATGCGCAGAATACTCAACGCCAATTTGCGACTGGGGAAATCTGAAAACGCCGCTGCTGTTTTATCGTTTTACCAGTCGGGTGTCGGTGACAGTGAAATGCAAAAAGAGGCTGAAGATATTTTGCTTTCATGGACCCAGCCGCCTGTACTCGATCGCGTAGAAAGAAGATACCGTGTACTGCCAGAACGTGACCCGGCAATCATTACTGATTTACTCAACGACCAGTTACCGAACCTGCTTGGCAGCAACAGCAAATCTGAACGTTCATCTTTAAAACTGCTACGTCACTATGACATCGCGCTCGACCCCAAAGTGTTACAGAAAAGACTGGCCGACAACTCTCGCTCAACGGAGGAGCGCATAGATATATTCAATGTGCTGATTGCTCAGCCTAAACAAAACAAAGCAGCCCTGGCAACAGCTTTCAAAAGTAATGACACAACATTAAGAATAGCTGCCCTGAAAAAAGTAGCGACGAAGAATGAATCAGATGCAGTAAACCGTATCGACAAACTACTTTCATCTGATAAAACACCAATGGCCGAAAGGCAACAGGCCATTACCGTACTCCGTGAACTCAAGGGGAAGAAGGCAACAAAGCTCATCAGCAAACTGGTTGTCCAATTGAAAAAGGGCGATACCAGGAACGCTGAAAAGCTGGAAGTATATCTCGCCGCCAGTGCAAACGGTGCATTTGAAAAAGACCTCACTGCTATTATGAAATCTACTGGACCGGGCGCTAAAGCACCTTACGCTTTTAGCATGTACGGCGGAGATGCAAAGGTAGGCGAACGTGTTTTCCTGCAACATCCCGCCGCCCAGTGTATCCGGTGTCACGCAGTCGAAAAAGGTGAAGGAAGCAATGTGGGTCCTGTATTGAAAGGCATAGGTACACGCTTTGACCGCGCCTATCTACTCGAAGCCCTTGTGTCACCCAGTGCAGCAATGGCCGATGGATTTGATAACGGCGGCGGTATTTCAGCCATGCCCCCCATGGGCGATTTGCTGTCGGCTACTGAGTTGAGGGATTTGATGGCTTATTTGGCCACGTTGTAGTAGCCTTATAGAAAGTAATCTTACAAAGCACTACCTGTGTTTTGAGCAGCGCGCGTCCCAACGTGTTTAACGCGGGCGAGCATCTTCCACAAACGTGCCTCGTCGAAGGGTTTGCGAATTGCATCATCGATGCCGGCCTTACGGTACCGATTTATATCAACAGCAGTGTCAGTTGTCGATAAGATAATCCACGGCTGTTTCCAGAGGGCTGGTAAAGTTCGTATCCGAATCGATGTTTCAAAGGCATCCAGCGCCGGCATCTGCTCATCGAGCATGATTACGTCATAAGATTTGAGACGCACAGCCTGTACAATTTCAAAGCCATTCGAAACTACATCTACTTCATACCCCATTTTGTGAAACATACGACGGGCAATTTTCTGCTCCACGATGTTATCATCTGCGAGTAGGATAAGCAGATAATCTGCCGGCCGTTCTTCGTTAAGATCTGTCATTATAAAAGCCCTGGCTTTAGAACAGACCTTTTTTGCTATCGATTTCACTGTCGATGAAGGTGTCTGTCCTTTATAGGAAAGATTCGACACATCCTGCTATTCCTTAAAGTTTGTCTTACTGTTGGGTACAAATTGATCGGGCGAGAATCAGGAGCTGTGCACATCCAGCGTTTTGTAACTCAAACACCAGAAGTATTCAAAGTCTTTAACCATTATGTCGCGAGCAAAGGGACTGACGCATTCTATGAGGTGCTCTCGCGATGGGAAATTCTTCATGACCCTGTGCTCCGTCCCATCCTTGAGCCGGCGCAGCTGATACGTGTTGCCCAATGCATCCTGATCAGAAACCGGTGTGCTGCTGCCTTCGACATAATTATTGTCGATAAAACAAACCTGCGCCCCTGGGTTGAGCTTGCTGTGGAATGATTCCAGAAAAGCCGGCAGTTTTTCAATTGAAACGTGCGACCACCAGAACGCAGCAAGGCCGGCTGAGAATCCAGATGAAAACGCGCTGGAAATATCGTCTAGCACATAGACATCTGCTTGCCCAAATTTGATTTGTTTGTTGGGATACGATTTTGACCGGGCTATCGACAACACTTCTTCACTGGCATCAAGCGCCTGTACTGACTTTGCAGATGACGCAATGACTTCCGTCCAATATCCTGTACCACATGCCAGTTCCAACACATTGTGGCCGGCAAACAACTGCTGCACATAAGGCCTTAACTGAACCAACACCTCCTGCCGTTCCGGCTTTTGATAAATCAGTTCGTACTCAGCAGCGCGCCGGCTATAATAATTAACAAGCGTCATAAATCATTAAAGCATTTGTCGAAAACAATTGTGCCTTCCAATTTATCAAGCGTATCTGCCTCGAAGGCCAGAATCATGAAAGCTTCAGCCGGCGCGTCGTATTCGCTTTTAATTCCGTGTGGCTGCGAAGGCATAAATCCAAATCTCGGATAAAACGCAGGGTGCCCTAAAACCACCACAACTTCAAAACCTTGCGCTGCGCATACTTTTAACCCTTCATTTACGAGCGCAGAACCAATGCCTTTGTTTTGATGGGCAGACGAAACTGCCATCGGCGCAAGGCCAATCATTTTCACTGTTGTTCGCTGCTCTTTCAATTCAACAGGAGAAAACATGATATGCCCAATGATCTCCTCACCTTCTTCAGCAACCAATGAAATACAGTTGGTCACGTTTGTGCGTAATGCATCGACGAGGTTCGCCTCAGCAGGCTGTGGAAAGGCATCCAGGTTTACCCGTCGTATCGCTTCAATATCTTCAGTTTCTTCAGGGCGAATGTTAATCGGCATGACGATGGTGCTTATGTAAATCTAGAAAAACGTTACCTCGCCACTCTTCAGCGAATACATGGCGTGTACAATTTGCAATGTACCCTTTTTTAGTCGCTGCTCTATCAATTCAGATTGCCTGGTTATCTGCATTGCGCTGTGGGCAGCATTGACACGAACAGCATCATCTATATCCTGGTACGCTTCGATGCCGGCTCTTGAATCACCCGAGGCAGACAAAGCTCTGCTGATTTCTGAAACGATAGATTGAATGCCGGGCGTCAAATTATCGGAGGGCTGTTTCATTTCATCCAATGTTGCCTGCACAGCTCCACAGCCTGTGTGCCCTAAAACTACGATCAGTTGGGTATCCAATACATCCACTGCATATTCAATGCTTCCAACCTGGATGGGGCCGGCAACATTGCCGGCAACTCGAATAGCAAATAGTTCACCCAGGCCTTCGTCGAAAATCGTTTCAACGGGTACGCGCGAATCTGAGCACCCTAAAATGATCGCATAAGGAGATTGGCCGGCAACAAGTGCTTTTCGCCGCTCTTCACCCGATGCATCAATCCTGTTTGATTTATCTGAAAGGTAGCGAAGATTTCCTTCTCGCAACCTTTTCAGTGCTTCATTGGCTGGTATCATGGTGGTTAATGCGCCTGTCCGTTGTCATATTTAATATGCCTGTAATGAACGAGGCACAATATAATCGACAACCTGTGGGTCGCAAACATTAACGCTAGAATCAGGCAATCTTATTGGGCCCAGTCAGGGACCGGTGTTGTGGCATCAAATAGTTCATCTATATAATAGCTGCGCCGGGACAACACATTGCCAACATACAGGCCGGCCAGGTTTGAGCCAACCATAATACTCGACCGGCTATTGTTAGGCAGCAATTCATCCCGATGATTACGGTCTAATACCATATGTCCTAACTCGTGAAACACGAGGGCTTCGTTATCCTGTTCGGACCTGTCTACCCAACACGTTCCACTCGTCACAATTGTGATTGTAGGTTCTCCTGTTTCCGGATCGTCGTACCAGGGAGCAAAACCACACAACGAACGGCCTTCATATATAACTTCGTCAGCAACCTTGAACTGGATCAAAGCCATCATACTATCTACCGAAACTCCGCGTACAGCAGCTTCTTGTTGGAAGGTTGCGGCATGCTCCATAATTTCAGCCATGAAGTCACGCTCCGGCTCATCTTTTTCAAACACACTGCACCCGGCCATTAATAAGAACACACTATACCAGAGTCCTTTGGGAAGAAATGAAGTTGACATCATCTTTTTATGATTTTTGGGATGATGGGGAGGATAGTTGTTGGTGTTTAGTTGTTGGCCTTTAGTGGTTCGTCTTTTTGAATTGAACGTACATTTTACTAACCACTAAAAACCAATCACTAACAACTCCAAAGAAAACATGTACAGCTTTGATACCCAAGAAAGCTTTGCGTTCCAAAACAAGACAGGCTTTAATCCTGCATAGGAGAGGCAAACACCTGCGTCCAATAGCTCTCATATTGAGATGATCTGTTGGTTACGCATGCAGCGCCCAATTCTGTATAATCGGGATTCATGATTGTTTTGCAATGGCCTTCGCTATCGAGCCAGCCATAAACAGCTTCGGTTACTGTTTCGATGCCGGCGTAGATGTTTTCACCAACAAACTGCCAGTTATAGCCTACTTCCTGCACCCGAATGCCCACATGTGTACTGTCTGGACCACGGTGTGCAAAAAAGTTTTGGGTTGCCATGCGCTGTGAATGCATCCGGGCAGCTTTCTCTAAAGAGTAATTCCAGCGCACCGGCGGTGCATCATCAAATTGCATGAGCCCGCAAACACGTGACTGCGATCTTGCATGATTTATTAAATCGACCATTTGTTTGCGCATTAATTCAGTTGACGCGCAAGAAGCTAAAGGAGCGGTTGTATCTATAATGAGCGTTTTAGCGGAGAGGTTTACTGCTGTGTTGTTTAGAATAGCGGTTGAGTTTTTAAACATTTCTTGGGTAGATGCAGCGTTTTGAACTAGAAATTTTTCAGCTGCGGTACCCATAGGGGTTTCGATAGGCAAATGATTAAGTGATATACCCCATGCCAGTACCAGGAGAGCAAGCGTTTTCATAATAATTATCCTTTCTCATAATATTTCTCATATTACTTTTCTTCGACCGGGAGGGGGGCTGAACAAAATTGAGATCAAAGAACAATTTGATTTTTTTGCTAACAAGTATCTTACCAATTCCTTCATAATTAATCCCTGTAGGGGAAAAACACGAAATGCACACAAAATTGGGGACTTTTGACGACGAGTGTAAGTGGGAGACGTTATGATGGGGTTGCTTGCCAGAAAGGTCTTTTAAACTGGCCGGCTTTTTTTGCACGGAACAGTAGCGGGATGGCCACGCCAAAACATAATACAATCGCTATCAAAGAAGCTTCAACGCCAAAAGCGCCGCCGGTAATCAATTCAGGTCCCGACATTTCAGGAATGAACAATCCGGTTTGATTCGTTCCGGACACTTCAATACCAAAAACAGGCCCTTGCACAAAATTCCAGGCGAAGTGTACCCCCCACGCCATCCAGAGACGCCGCGTAACCATGTATACCGCGCCCAACAACACGCCGGCCTCTAATGAAATAGCCAACGTACTGATCCACGTTGCTGCGGGATTGCCCAGATGTGCCAATCCAAAAAAAGCAGAGGAAATCAGCAAGGCAATCCACGTCCCTAATCCTTCTTCAGTAATTCTGAAAAGAATCACCCTAAAGATCAGCTCCTCTCCAAGACTTCTGGCAAGCATGCTAAAAAAGGGAATAGCCAGAACGGACACGTTATTGAAACCAGACACCTGGTAATGACCAAGCATCCACAATATGCCAACAACTGCTCCCAGCAAGCCGGCACCCAGAATAAAACCTGACCCAAATTCCCGAATAGCACCTGAAATGCCTAATTCTTCTGCCGCTCGCTTTTCAATCTTGACTACATAGAAGTAGTAAGCAATCACCATAACTACGTTTAACGGCACGGCATATAGCAGGCCTTCATATTTGCTAAGCCATTCAGATGCCGGCAACGCCTCGATACTTCCTCGAACGACATTTGCCATAATTAACAATGCCCCCACCGTACAGACGAGGGATATTATCAAACGCACAAAAGGAGATAGGGCAGCTTTTTTCATGGGCCACTTCATTCAACGACAACGCCAAATTCTCTTAATAAACTTAAAACCTGCGGATAGGAGAACTTTGCTTTTGCAACGCGGCTTTCCTGTGGATTGATCTGATAATTAACCGCTCCCCGAAAATCTGCAGACTCAAGATTGGCGCGGTTAAAGTCCGCCCCACGTAAATCGCTTTCTCGAAAATCTGCACGCTGCAATCTGGCGCCTTCAAATATACAGTCGGTGAGTTCACTTTTTGAAAGCCGGCTTCCAGACAAGTCCAATCCATGAAAAATGCAGTATGCGGCTTTGCTGCGCAGAATGTTTATCGAAAAAAGCAGCTGATTACAATCTCTAAAATCCACGCCGGCCAGTTTACACTCGATAAAATCTACCTCCGACAACTTGGTGTCGTAGAGTTTTACGTTACTGAAGTTGCAGCGCTTCAAATCGCATCCTGAAAACTGAGCTTTGCTCAGCTTGCTTCCGGAGAAATCGCAGTCTTCAAAGATGCAATCTCGAAACTCACGGTTTGAAAGATCTTGATTCGCAGCATCAACTCCTGCAAATTCTTCATCATCATAAACAAGTGCTTTAAATGCCGGCATAAATCTGATCGCTCCACTATTGTGTTTTTAAGGGGTGTCTTGATATCGAAAAAGCACTGCCTGTTGATTATCAGCCTTCAATATAATCAAGCACACCCTTTCTGTTCGTACAGTTTGGTCTTCATCTGCCTGCCTTTCATCTGCAGCAATAAACAACATCTCAAAAAGAGAATTGTGCAAGGAGCTATTTTTTTTCAACGTCGATTTTTACATTAAAAAAAATCAGGTCCGGTACGATGCAAGCACGCCCCCTCCCCAAGGACATCCCAAACCAATCGTCCAAGACCATGAAGAGAGGATTTGTATATCCTTCACATTTGCGTTGGCTTAAGAAAAGCCTGGTAGTTTGTGTTGCTTTATTTTATACCGCATTTTATTCCACTGTTTTTTATTCCACGGCAATATGCTCAAGCATTGTACTTCAGATGTTTGTCGTGCAATTATCTGTAGCCCAGTCGCCCACACCACAGTCGCACACACCACAGTCACCCACCGAATGGACCAAGTCTTTAGTCAGCAACGATTATAGCGCCGGCAGAGGAATTACCATTGATACGCAGGGAGATGCCTACATTTCTGGCGTTTACAGGGATGATATTTCACTGGGCAACAACTCAAAGTATCAGCTCACAAATCGCGGCAAATCTGATATTGTGCTAATCAAGGTATCAGCATCGGGAGAGCCGATGTGGATGCGCAACATTGGAGGCGCCGGCGAGGACCTGGCCTTTCGTATCAAATCTGATCAAACGGACAATGTCTTCCTGACCGGCTCCTTTGAACGCGTTATCAGCTTCGAAGATAACGACGATACACATACGCTCGAAAGCGCCGGCAAAGAAGACATGTTTCTTGCCAAATTCGACCGGGATGGTAAAATAGCGTGGAGCGTGCAATCTGGCGGCACGAAATCTGATCAGGGCGTGGGCCTCGCGGTTGACACACAGGGCAACATTTACGTTTCTGGTTTTTTTGAAGAGACTGCTTTTTTTGGCAAACAGCGTCAGGTATCTCTTACCAGCAATGGGCAGCTTGATGTATATGTTTCGAAATACTCATCAGAAGGAGATCTAATTTGGGCTCGGTCACTCGGCGGTGCTAGAAAAGATGTCGCACCTGGTATTGCCGTAAATGAAAAAGGGGAAGTCTTTATAACAGGCCTAACCCGGGGTCCTGGCTCCTTTCTAAACGTGGATGCGGATATTATTAAAGGTATACCACAGGGCCAGGAAGACCTTTTTATTGCTCGTTTTTCTCAAGCAGGTGAACTAAACCAAATTGTTTATGCCGGCGGCCGCGGGTTTGATGCGGGCAACGCCATCGATGTAGACGGGTCAGGCAATATATATGTAGCGGGATATTTTGAAGAGGAAGCTTCGCTCAACGATTTTCATGGTACGCCTTACATCATCGAAGGAAAGTCTTTTGATTTGTTTGTGTCCAAGTACAAATCTGATGGTTCACTTGCCTGGGTACAAACAGCCGGCGGTGACCAATGGGATAACGCCTACGATATATCTGTCAACGACCAGGGAGATGTGTACGTGACGGGCCTGTTTAGAAAGTCGGCAGATTTCACTGGCAACAAAACACCAGATGTAGAAGGTACTGGAGAAGCCAACGCTTTTGTTGCCAGGTACAACACCAACGGCTTGCTTGCCGGCCTGAAAGTGATTGATGGTGCAAAGTCGGAAGGCGCAAGCATTGCAACCAATATTGAGGGTGATGTCTTCCTTACCGGCTTGTTCTTCAGGGATGCCTCATTTGACATAAACCAGGCCCCCCTCACCAGTTCCGTATTTAACTCATTCATTGTGAAGTACAATGCACAAGGGTTTGACAATATACTGCCGGAAGATTTTCACCCCGTTGATAAATCAACCATCGTCCTCGCCCAAAACTACCCCAATCCGTTTACAGCACACACATCCTTCGAGTTTGAAGTACTCGAAACAACCCAGGTCCGCCTGATCATTCACGACACACTCGGCAGGGTGTTACGGGAAATCGACAATGGCGAATTGGCGTCTGGTGTTTATCGCTTCTTTTACGATGCCAGTCAGCTTGCTCACGGCACCTACTTTTTCACCGTAGAAACACCGTTGGCCCGCATAACCAAAACCATGACGGTGATACCCTAAGTGTGTTTCGGGTTTAGTGTTCTGGGTTTAAAGTTTTGATCCCTCAACGTGAAATAGCCTCCATGCTGTTATTGACTCTCAAGTATTAATTAATTAATATTTAAGAATCAGGACTTAACTGAGGTTATTAATGAACGCTGCTTCTTTGATTTTTTTGACAGCTACCCTGCTGCTGCTGTCCACATCATCTACACTTGGACAGGAAACAGCCCTCCATATCGGCGAGCAGATAGAAATAGCGTCTGCTGTTTTAGGCGAAACGCGGGATTTGCTGATTCACAAACCAGCCGGCTATGGCGTTGTAGACGCACGCTTCCCTGTACTCTATGTGCTCGATGGAGAATGGAATTTCCAAAAGACCGTAGCCATTGTAGATCATCTGCAAGCCAGTGGTCGTATTCCGGGCCTTATCGTTGTTGGTATTCCCAATACGATGAGAAATGGCCGGCCGGCGCGTATTCAAGACCTCGCGCCGGCGATGCATCATAAAAACACACCCGGTGCTGCTACGCAGTTTTCCAGTTTTATAAGTACAGAAGTCATTCCCCACATAGATGCAGCCTATAAAACGCAGCCCTATCGTATGCTGGCCGGGCATTCGCTTGGTGGATTGTTTGTTGTATTTAACATGCTCAACAATCCGGACGCCTTTAATGTTTACATCGCGATGAGTCCGAGTTTAGGCAGGAATAACCAGCAACAGGTTAAAAACGCAGACCAGCTTTTTGATATCCCCAATCCGCTGAACAAAACGCTGTATCTATCCATAGCCAATGAAGGCGGAAACACACTGTTAGGTACTGAAGCGCTAGTAGCTGTTCTTGAGGAAAAAGCGCCGGCAGAGCTGGACTGGCACTTCTCTCGTTATGATGACGAAGACCACGTGTCCCTTTTTCATCCGGCAATTTATGATGCCCTTGAATCCATTTTTGATGGATGGACCATTCCAGAACAACATTTAACAGACCATGATGTGAGTATTGCTCAAAGACATTACGCTCAGCTATCAACCAAATTCGGGTTCAACATCAAGGTCCCTGAATCGATTTACACAACACTCGGGTACAGAATTCTTGCCGAGCGAGAATTTAGCTACGCGCAGTGGACCTTCGAGCAACAACTGATGGACTACCCGGAATCTTCTGAAGCTCATGTAGGCATGGGCGATGCCTATTTACTACAGGGCGAAATTGACAAGGCAGCGACAAGTTATCAGCAAGCACTACAATTAAACGCGATGCAGGAGCGTGTTCAAGCAATCCTGAAGGGCCTCGGTAAATAAGGCATTTATCTAAGTCCAGTTGCACAGCCTTTTACCTCAAATCCACCCGCTCCATCTCCGTTAATACAAACCTCTCGCGCTTGAATAAAGCCGGCTCTCTTATTTCCTTCCTTCAATAGTTGCACCTTAAGCTCAGGACCGCCTCCAGGACTTCCAATACGTACAGCAAAACTGCCCGGGCCAAACGGGATATCAAAGGGTGTCATTCTTTTTTCAAACTGGTGCTGATCTTTTCCGTTATATAGCCACTCTTTTACGTTTGCCTCAACCTGTTGGATGTCCCCGTTGCTTGATTGCACACGAATGATATAAGCGGGTAGATCTTCGCCGGTTGCCAAATGATCGTTTGCTTGCACCTGCGGCATACCAGTTGGCTTTGACCTAGAACAACCTCCAAGCAAAACAACACATACCACGCTACTTATCATGATCTGCCAAATCCTTTTCTTCATCTGCTCATTCTGATTAAAATCGAATACTTTCCATTGGCTTGCTGAAGACCGTGGCTTCCGGGTAATATGTATCAGCCACTCGTTTAACACTGGCCACACCATCGGGAGAGACGTGTACGATGACCAAATGCGCCGGCTGAATAATATTGCCGATTACTTCACGGCCTTCTGGCTCCGTTATAAACCATGACGGCAAGAACGCAATATCGATCTTTCCAGTAAGGGCTAACAACCGTTCAATATCGTCTCTGCCAAATCCTGGGTCCCCTACATGCAGGATACTGCGTTCTTCGATTTGCACTACGTGTCCCAGGTTTTCTACCCATCGAAATCGTTCAGATCCGTGTGCCACTTTGCCGGCCGTTACAAGTATCCCGTTTTTTTCCATCGTGCGAGGTACTCCATCAACATATGGAACAGCCACCATGTTTTCTCGGTGCCCTTCTTCGACAAGTTTTCCGGCGTCTTTCATACGGGCATGCGTTAGGACGCTATCTATGACTTGTCCGCTACTGAACAACGACACCTCAGATTGCCGGCTTAGATAGTCTGCCACTGTAGCAGCATCAAAGTGATCTTTGTGGACGTGGGAAACCAGAAGAAAATCTACATCATCAAACGGCGCAGCCCCTTCCATAATCAAGGCTTCGATTTCAGGGGGTGTGGACATGTAGGCCGGCCGGTAGGGTTTATGCAGCGCATCTATCAATACTTGTTTATCGCCGATACGTATAAAAACACCTTCATTGGCTATATATGTTATTTCGAGTGTATCTGTTGGCAACACCTCAGGCACGCCATCAATACTGGACGCCGGCGGTATATCAAATTCGCCCTTCAAGTAACAACCCATCAGGGCCAGGCTACATACCAGAGTAATAATAGCGTAGATTTTCATGCGTACGGTCCTAAAGGTTTTACGCCACCATTGAACATACTAATTTGCTATACTGTAGCACCTACTTATGAGTTCTGTTTTAACATCTATGCATTTTCTGCTTGTTTCCCCTTTTCGCTGGGACGTTGGTCCTGAACTGTTTCAACTGGGCCCCCTTTCCATTCGTTGGTATGGGTTGCTATTTGCAACGGCTTTCTTTTTGGGATTTTTGTACATGCGCTATGTGTTTGTACGAGAGCACAAGAAAGTTGAATCCCTGGACTCTTTGTTGTTCTACATGATGATTTCCACCATCGTAGGTGCACGACTTGGCCATTGCTTGTTTTACGATCCTGGTTACTACCTCAGCAATCCCATCGAAATACTGAAAGTGTGGCGCGGTGGGCTGGCAAGTCACGGAGGAGCCATTGGTATTTTAACGGGCATGTATTTTTACTCCAGGAAACAGAGAAAACAACCTTATCTTTGGTTACTGGATCGGGTGGTTGTGCCGATAGCACTTGCCGGCAGCCTTATTCGCCTGGGTAACTTGTTCAATTCAGAGATTCTGGGAATCCCTACAGAGAAACCGTGGGCGATTATCTTTGCGCGCGTTGATGAATTTGCCAGACATCCCGCGCAGTTGTATGAATCCATAAGTTATCTCATCATCTTTGGGTGTTTACACTTTATCTACAAAAGGTTAGGGGATCGTACACCAAACGGCCTTTTGCTTGGTTTATTTCTCGTATTAGTTTTTTCGGCCCGGTTTTTTATAGAGTTTGTAAAAGTAAGGCAGGCCGCTTTTAGCGATGTATTGCCTTTAAGCATGGGTCAGTTGTTAAGCATCCCTGCAGTTATTGCTGGTGTTATATTGCTCATACGTGCGTTGAATAAAATGAAGTCATCCTAACAGATTATGCGTACAGAAAATATGTATACATGGCTCAATTCGAGCGCCGGATGTCGTGGAGTACGCGACTATTTCCGGGATGTACGCATATTTTCTGTCCTATTGTTTGCGCTCTGCATTTCTTATCCAATCGTAGCTTCTTCTGTCCAGGCACAGAACCGGGGGGCAGTGAGCGGTATTATTTATGATGCAGAAACGGAGACCACTTTACCCGGCGCGCACGTGTACCTTGCCAATACAACCATCGGAGATATTACGGACGCCAATGGCTTCTTCCATATAAAAGGGGTACAAGCCGGCTCCTATCAAATTATCATTACCACGATAGGATACAAACCTTATCAGCAAGCTATCGCCATTACACCTGATGGCAATACCGACCTGACGTTCAAATTACAAAGGGATGTGTATCAAGTAGGAGAGATAACAGTAACTGATGACAAACCAAGACACTGGAAACGAGATCTTTCACGCTTCAAGCGCATGTTTCTTGGTATTACAAAAAACCGCCGGGGCTGTGAGATAGAAGATCCCTTTTTGCTAAGTTTTAGAACAACCGATGGCCGTTTTACTGCCTCTACAACGGCTCCCTTGACGATCATAAATCGTGCAATGGGATACAAGATCACGTACCACCTAAACGAGTTTAGCGCAAAAGGGGGCGAATTCAGATTTACCGGTCAGCCGGTCTTTGAATTGATGCCGCCTAAACACAAGAAGGAAGAGAAAAAATGGGGCCGGCGACGCAAAGAGATGTTCGAAGGCTCCTTTCAACATTTTCTGCGCAGCATAGCCGCCAACACCAGTTATGAAGACGGCTTTCGCCTGTACCTAATGGATGAGCTAAACTGGAAGCAACCACACACTCAGCTACTTGATTTCTATAGAGAAGCAAAAGCCGAGATAAAGCAGGACGTCTTGCTAAAAGAACATCCGCTCCCCCATGAGCGCTCGATGCAATTTGCCGGCTTCCTCCATGTTATCTACCTGGAAGACATGATGGAAAGAGATTTCTATGAATGGGTAGCCATGAATTACAACGCATCGAAAGAGCCGATGCGGGCAGCATTGCGCCTCATGCACACCGATGCCAACTTCAATGAGATTGGCTTCCTAAACAATGCCTTTGATGTGGCTCGCTACGGATACTGGAATTGGGAAAGCGGTATCTGCAACTGGTTGCCTTTTAATTATGAAATGGAGTAAGCAGTTAGCAGTTTTCGGTCGTCAGTTTTCAGTAAAACCAGAAAGATTGCAATTCCATATTCATCCTCGCTCCTCTCGTCCCCCTTCGTCCAGGCTCCCTCAGAAAAGCAATATTTAATCCGCTTGTCCGTTAGCTGTTCATGATCAAGCTAGCATTATTATTTCTACTTTTCTCCCTCGTCAATGGCTGTGCATCTGACCGAATCATTGCGCCATTCGCTAAAGACGCGCCCCTCCCTTCGGCTTTGCCGGCTTCTGTAGGCATGGATTCCACCTTGTTAACATGATCAAACTGGGCAAGCTTATACTAAACGGAGGCATGTGGCATGGCAATCAACTCGTTTCTTCCGATTGGATTAAAACATCCACCACACATCACGTTGAGATCGATAACAATCCCTATGGGTTTTTGTGGTGGATAAATCGGGTGAAATATGGCAATAAAGAAATAGAAACGATTACCGCCCGAGGGAATGGGGGGCAGGTAATTTTCATCGTGCCCGAATTTGCGCTTGTTTCTGCCTTTACCGCCGGCTATTACAATTCCGAAAAAGCGCAGATACCTTATCGAATCTTTTATAACATAATTTTGCCGGCGGTTGATGAGATGAAACCCTTCTTGAAAGACATCAACTGATTCAAGAATAACAACAAGCTTTTTGATTGATCTGTTTTTTCGGGAAACGATTAACAAAGAGTGAAGGGGCTTTACAAATACACCGGGTTGTGATTTAAAGGGCAACTAACCTATTTTGGGAGTCCTGCTAATTTTCCCCACTCCCCCATGTATAACGTCAACTCTTTTCTGAGCGCAAGCCTTTTTAGTCTTGTTGCTCTTACTTTCGTCCTCCGTTCTTGCTCACCCGGGAATACAGAAACTACTGAAGAACGTTTGATCCCTACACCAGACTTTACTCTTACAGCCGATCAAACACATAACAAATTCAGTAGCGCCATCCCGCCAGTCCTTACGGTCCCGTCTGGCAGTGTGATCGAAGCATTTACAGAAGAAGCATCAGACCAGCAATTCAAACTGGGATCTACTTCAGATGAGGTCGTGAATCTGGATTTTGAACCGATTCATCCCCTCACCGGCCCCGTCTATGTAGAAGATGCACAGCCGGGAGATGTACTTGCGGTTACTTTGCACGAAATAGAACTGGGCGAATGGGGATGGACCGCCATCGCGCCTGGCTTTGGCTTCCTGGCCGATGAATTCCCTGACGCAGCGATTAAAACCTTTGCGCTTGGCAAAGACGCAACCTCCATCGACTTTGGCAATGGAATGAACATTCCACTGCGTCCTTTCCCCGGTGTTATGGGTGTTGCGCCGGCAACCGACTCCCTGCTGTCAACGATTCCGCCCCGTAAAAACGGAGGCAATATGGACGACCCCAATATGGTGGAGGGTACAACGGTTTATTTTCCTGTACTTGTTGATGGAGCCCTTTTCTCCATTGGTGATACGCACGCTGTACAAGGCCTCGGCGAAGTGAGTGGCACTGCCGTTGAAGCCCCCATGCGTATTGTGTATGAGCTCAACTTGATTAAAGGAGGGTACCAGATCCAGGAGCCGCAATATGAAACCGAAGATTATTATGCGGTAACGGGCTTTGCAACCACCATCGATGAGGCAGCAAAAAAAGCAACGCGCTACATGATTGACTACCTTGTTGCAAATCATGGCCTAACATCGCAAGAAGCCTATATGCTCTGCTCTCTCGCCGGCGACTTGAAAATTGCTGAAGTGGTGGATGTCCCCCATGTATTGGTTACCATGCATATGTCTAAAGATGTGCTCGGGACGAGGGATTGATTTTATCTTCTTGATTGTGACATAAAGCGGGGGCGACAAACTCCTGACTATCAAATTGGCAATTCCATTTTTCACTTCTCAATTGGAATGCATCTGTTTCATATGAAAACTATTTACTCAATTGTACTGTGCCTTTTCCTCTTTCCTACCACTGGCTTTAGTCAATCGACCAAATCAGCTTCTTTGGAAGGTGCGCAGAACCCATGGACGCCTGTTAACGCGGGGCTAACCGACCTTAACGTTTGGTCGCTCGCCAGCAATGCTGCCGGCGTTTTGTTTGCTGGCACCAATGGCGGCATCTTTAGATCTGAAGATGCCGGCGATAACTGGGAAGCCATCAGCAATGGATTAACAGCCCTCACGGTAAACAGCGAGGACGTGCTTTTTGCAGGAACGCATACAGGAGGCGTTTTTCGCTCGAATGACAATGGGATAACCTGGGAAGCCATTAACTCCGGATTATCCATGCTCAATGTGGGCGCATTAACCGTTGATCACAATGATGCAATCTACGCCGGCACTTCTCTTGGCGGCTATTTTCAGTCTATTGACAACGGAGATACCTGGGTAGAAATCAATAACGCCGGCCTGGGTAACCCTTTTGTCCCTTCGCTTGCCATGGGTGATGAAGATGTCATCTACTCAGGTACCGATAATGGTGTCCATCGTTCTTCAGATGCCGGCGCAACATGGGAGCCTATAAATACAGGGCTTGAAAATCCGTACATCGAATTTGTTTTACCCATAATCGACGGTGCTTTGTTTGCTGGCACAGACGGAGGCGTGTACAGGTCACTGGATAGTGGCAGCAATTGGGTGGATGTAAACAACGAAGATCTTGACAACACAAATGTTCGTGCCATGGCTGCGAACAGTAACAATGCTATTTTTGCCGGCACGCATGGCAATGGTGTATTGCGCTCACTAAACTATGGTGATGACTGGGAAGCCCTGAACGAAGGACTAACCCACCCAGATATAAACGCGCTGCTAATAACTGCATCGGGCGCAATGTTCGCCGGCACTGTTGGCGGTGGTATTTTCAGACGTGATGCCGCTACCGATGTCTCCAATGAATCGTCTGAGCTTATTCCAACTGAATTTGTACTTGCGGGCAATTATCCCAATCCCTTTACCACCACTACAACCATCCGATTTGCACTCCCCGAATCTTCAGAGGTAACCCTTGATGTTTTTGATGTATCCGGGCGGAGTATTGCCCAGCTTGCAAAGGGTACGCTCACAGCCGGCTGGCACAAGACTACATTTGATGCGACGACCCTGCCAAGTGGGGTCTACTTCTATCGATTACTAGCTGCCAAACGCCGGCTACTTTTTCAGATGCAAAGATTTGTAGTGTGCTACGATCTGCGCTGGTCCTGTTGAAATACATCGTATTTCCGTCCGGTGAAACAGTGGTAGCAAACTCCGGGAGGGTTGTAGAAATAATGCCTTCACCTATTATTTCTGCTTCAACAGCACGATGCAATCCTGCTTCAAATGCCGCACGATTGTCTGGCTGATCTGCATTACACGCAGAAACAGTCAACAGGACAAAACCGAACAACCAGTAGTTCTTCATGTTATGATGCGGCATAATTTACAACGGTCTTATTTTCGTAGAGTCCAAAATACATACCACCTAACGCCGTTAGAATGAAATAAACGATCATTATCTCATCTCCCCAGGCTATTAGATCCTGCAAACCCAACCAGCCATCAAAGTATCGAATGATGCCAATGCCGGCTACTCCGCGAAATAATTCGATCCAGGCAGCTGCTTTTTGTTGATCCATTAATGAAGTAAACCCATAAATCCCGACAAAAACAGAGGCCCCATACAAGAACAG
>JBGCEN010000309.1:0-8929 GCA_045106435.1 Rhodothermales bacterium | reverse complement strand
TTTATAAACTGGCGTCGTCACAGGGATAGTTTTAAAGTGGTTAGTTTTTGGTTATTAGTGGTTAGTTGTTTGATACTCGACCGTCGAATAGGCTTGTTTTGATGGTGAAATGAGGTATTTTTCCACTAACCACTAACCACTAACCACTAACCACTAACCACTAACCACTAACCACTAACCACTAACCACTAACCACTAACCACTAAAAAAATGCTCCGCTCCTGGCTTTTAGCAAGTGTGCTGTCTCTACTCTTGTACCCCGCAACGGGTTTGTGCCAGACGGCAACACCCTTTGAGTGGCCCGATGAAGCAAAGGCTGCCGTGAGTCTGACATTTGATGATGCACGGCCAAGTCAGGTGTTGAAAGGAACCGCCGTACTCGATCATTTTGGCGCAAAAGCTACGTTTTATGTCGTGCCTGATGCCGTGAATGATCAGCTGGCTGGATGGAAAGCCGCTGTTGCTGCCGGCCATGAAATTGGTAATCATTCCATGGTACATCCATGCTCTGGTAACTTTTTGTGGGCACGGGACAGAGCGCTGGAGAAATATTCTTTATCGGATATGCGGGCGGAGTTGGAACAGGCCAATGCAAGACTTAAGGAATTACTGGGTGTGACGCCCGTTTCGTTTGCCTATCCTTGCGGGCAGTCTTTTGTGGGGCGGGGGCAGCAAACGCAAAGCTATGTACCAGTTATTGCTGATTTGTTTGTATCAGGCAGGGGCTGGTTGGATGAGGCGGCTAGTGATCCGGCTTATGTAGATATGGCACAGCTTACGGGTATTGAGATGGATGGGAAAACGTTCGAGGAAGTGCTCGCAATACTGGACCAGGCAAAGGCTGATGGTGGTTGGGTTGTGTTGTCGGGACATGAAATGGATAACGCTGGCCGGCAGACGACACGGCTTACCATGCTTGAGAAGCTTGTTCCTTATTTGCAAGATCCTGCAAACGGATTCTGGCTGGATACGGTTGGGGAGATCGCCGGCTATGTGATTGAAAATCGCGAACAGTAACGGATATCTTGAGTACTGCATCGGGGATATAATGCAAAAAAACAGCAGAACCGCAGAAGGATTGATAACGCTCCTCTGCGGTTCTGCTGTTCTACCATGCTACTGTTTTACCATGCCATAAAGCTGGTCCGATTACTTACAACACAATGTGGCCGCCAAAAATAATGCCGTGGCTTCTTGCATCGCGATCGCTATGTGTTGCGCCCGGGTTTTCCAGGTTGCCACCACTGATGAAGTTTAGCGGTGCATACCCTTCTGTGCGGAAGACTTCAATGAAGAGCTTCGAGCTTTTGTTGATCATCAAAGATCCACCGAGCACGTACTGGTTCTGACGCTCCCAAGGCGATCCATCCGGGCCGGCCACAAAGTTTGAAAACTCACCAGAAAGGATAAACGAGTACATGCCATTGTCGCTTAACACGTAGCTTGCACCACCAACCAACGAACTGACTTTTTCTTCAGCAAACTGATTCAGTGGAGGTACAGGATTGTGCGTGCCAGGCCATGTATCTTCTGTAATGGCCCATGCACCGATGAGTCTGAGCTTGCCAACATAGGCTGAGCCATAAAAGGTACCTGCGCCATTGGGCTGATCACACGGCATGAAGTGAACGACCGGAAAGCCCTGGCAGTAAGAGGTGCCGCGTACAAAAGAAGCGCCGGCTTGAACGGAGGTGCCTTGGCCGAGATTGAGCGTGTAATTTCCATCAAAAGCGAAGTTGTTCAAACGGGAGGGTACCGTGGTGCCTTCAACAGGCACGTGAAGCGCTCTGAACTGCGCGCCACCCTGAATGGCCGTAAATGAACCATTAAATCCGCCGAGATTAACCCCAACCATTCCGCCAAATCCAAGCCCGGCAAAAGCATGCCACATGGTTGAGTTGGTGAATGGGCTAACGCTTCCCTGGTATCCAAAGTTAACATCCAGTTTCCCCAATGCACCATAGACAGGGAATTTGTCCAGGTTTCCAAACACGATAAATCCTCTACGAATCTGTGTCTGATTTCTTGTGAGCGTGGTAATGGTGCCAGAACCAAAGCTCTGCTGCGGATCGTAGAGTAGCTCTGAGTAAATGCTGAGCCAGTTGGTAATCGAGCCGGCGATCATGATCTGCGCTGAGTGCAGCGTGGCTTCACTTACTTCTTTGCCAATCTGATTACTGGAAGTAGGATGCCGCATTAGATAACCAAACTTGGAATCTGTATTAGAAGCCTGGTAATCAAGTAATGCGATGAGTGAAGCACCGAGGTAGAGTTTACCGGGTTTTATACGGTTTTTGCTTACAGCATTGAGCAGAATGTCTGGCTTACGCGTGTACTGGTTTTGCTCAAGCAATTCATAGTTGAGCGATGAATTGACTTCAATGAGTTTCTTGTCGTCGGTACCCTCGTCTGTATCCTGCGCTTGTACGCTGGTTGAGAAAAGGAATAGTGAAAAGAATAAGCCCAGGAGTAGTAAATGTCGGGGGGAAGCATTTGAGTGGTAACTGATTTTCATATTGCTTCGCAATGACCTTGTCTCAGGAGTGATGCACTTCCTGCAGGGTCAAAGTATTTGTTAGAAAAATAACGTGAAAGATGCTTCATGTATTAATTAGTTAATGATATTGAAGCATCTTGATGGCTTAACTAAACCGTGTTGTTTCGGGGAGAAGGAAACTAGAAGATCAATGAGGTGAGCGCATCACATGGATATGTGGTTAAGTTTGGCGTTTGTTTGTAGGGTTCTGGAAATTCGATACCAATGCGGGATACTTAGGCGTTGCGAGGCGAATTGATTGGCAATTGTCACCGGAGCATGTTTTTAGTATCCGAAGAGTTTTGCAGGGTAAGCAAAGGGTTAAAAATTGAAAAGGTTAAAGTAAAAAGCTAAAAGTAAAAATGTACTTCTGTGGTTTTGCAGTTTTATACTGGGCGCTCGCGCTGAAAGTGAAAAGTAAAAAGCTAAAAGTAAAAAGAGGACGTGCTTCAGCCTTCCTTTCTGCGGTTCTGCAGTTTTACATTCTGCTGTTCTAAATTCCCTAATACTGCGGTTCATCGTGCAAGCACCATGCGTTTGGTGAAGCGGAGGTGATCAAGTTCAATGCGGGCTATGTAGATGCCGGAAGGAATCTGGTGGATTACCGGTTTCATCGAGCGGTCCAGCCCAGAATTCCCAGGTACCGTATCGTGTTGCTGCTCCTTTTAACTCACCGTCAACGAGGCCAGCAATCCATATGCTTGCAGCAAAAATAGCGTTCACGCCACCATCTTTCGGCACCTCATATACCGGCGCGCCACCGCGCCAGAAGAGCCCGCCGTTGTTGTAGATTTTAGCCCGCACATTGCCGGCATCGAGGATGGCTTCTCCTAGCGCGGGTTCGCAGGTGCCAACCTGGGCGCTCGCTGGAAGTGAAAAGCTAAAAGCTAAAAGTAAAAAGAGGACGTACTTCAGCCTTCCCTTCTGCGGTTCTGCAGTTTTACATTCTGCTGTTCTAAATTCCCTAATACTGCGGTTCATCGTGCAAGCACCATGCGTTTAGTAAACCGGAGATGATCAAGCTCAATCCGCGCCATGTAGATGCCTGAAGGCAACGCGCCGGCTTCAAAGTTAATGGTGTAGATGCCGGCTTCCTGTTGTTGGTCAACAAGTACTTCTATCTCTCGTCCAAGGATGTCGTACACCGTTAGGCGCGCGTGCATCGTTTGCGGTAGACTGTAGCGCAGCACCGTTGATCTATCGAACGGATTAGGGAAGTTTTGGTCAAACCCCAGTACATATGTTGGTTTTATTAGAGGTACTTCAGTTAGAATTTGGGTGTAGCCGCTGTAATAGGTAGCGGGTGCAACTTGCAGGGTACGAACATCCTGTTTTAAGGCAGCCACAGAATCCAGATGATCATCGCCGCGTGACCATACAACGGCAAACCGAATATTAAGCGTATCTCCAGATGTGATGGTAAAAGGGCCAGATGTTAAAGGACCATGCCGATTTCCCGGATCACCTATGAGTGCGCTGTTATTAGGAACACGATAAAGGTCAGACCATTCCGTTAACAGCGCCGGGTTGCCCGGGAATAAAAAATTTACTTCCTCACTTGAAAAACCATATCCTGACCCGCCAAATGTGAGATGCTCGCCGTCTTTCCATCTGGATTGCATGTAGTTGTAATATTCAGACAGATTGGATGGGGTCCCTGTGGTGCGCGCGCCACCGTCAAAGATGATGAAGCTGGAGGCGCCTATCATCTCTCCTGCTTCATCGATGATACCATCCCGATCATTGTCAAGATCGTCAGCATCTGAGAAAGCCGTTTTTAGAAAAGTAAAGCCAATGGCTGGTGGAGCTAAGCCATACGCGCCTTCGTCATTGTTGTCTGCATTGTACGCGTAGCTCATGTGTAGTAGAGAATCGGATCCAACATAGTTGTCACTAAAATCTCCTAGCTCTGCATCGTTGTATAAAGAGAAATAGGCATCCGTTAAATCACTGGTGTTTTTATTGATGATCACGTAGTCGTAGAACGTAATGTTGCCGGCAAAGCCAGGGCGATTGAAAGCATGTGCCGAAGCGCGTATTTCAAGGCCGATTGGTTCGCCTCTGGTTACTAAATGTTCATTGCCTCTGTCATTCATAATCCACCATAAACGCTGATCACCAAACAGCTGTGGCAGGTCTCCATTAACGAGGTTGTAGTTGTCAGGATTTCCATCGCCATCAATGACCGGTGCGCCTAATTGCCACGGCCAGTCGCGAAGGTTTTTTGACAGCCTACCATCATTCAGAAATGCTACAATGTCTTCTCTTCTTATCTCCCATATTTTATCAAAAGGCGTACAGTCAGCAGGGGGATTGCCTGCTGCATCAAGCGGGCCTGCCCAAAATTCCCAAGGCCCATATCGCGTTGCGGATCCTTTTAATTCGCTGTCAATCATACCGACAATCCATATGCTTGAAACGAAGATGGCATCAACACCACTTTCTTTCGGTACCTCATATACTGGTGCGCCACCCCTCCAGAAAAGCCCGCCGTTGTTGATGATTTTTGCTCGCACATTGCCGGCATCGAGAATGGCTTCTCCTAGCGCGGGTTCGCAGTTTCCTGTCTGGGCGCTGGCCAAATTGGGAAATAGTAAAGTGTAAAGGGTAAAATGTAAAATACACCAGCCTCTGACACGCCCTTTCGGCGATAATATAGGGTTGCATTTTGCAATGCTCAGTTTCCAATTTCCAATTTTCATCGTGCAAGCACCATGCGTTTGGTGAAACGAAGGTGATCAAGCTCAATCCGCGCCATGTAGATGCCGGAGGGCAACGCGCCGGCTTCAAAGTTTACGGTGTAGATGCCGGCTTCCTGCTGCTGATCAACGAGAACTTCTACTTCGCGGCCCAGCATGTCGTATACCGTGAGTCGTACCTTCATGGATTGCTGTAAACTGTAGCGGAAGGTTGTAGATTCGATAAAGGGGTTGGGGAAGTTGGGGCCAAAGCTTAGCAACAATGTGTGATCTGAAGTTATTACCTCCTCTATTGCCTGTGGTTGGTAATATGCTTCTGGTGAAATTTTGAGGGTGCCAACATCTCGTTTTAGTGCTGTAACTGAGTCCAGATTATTATTGCCTCTTGACCAAACGATGGCAAAACGGATATGTAGTGTATCCCCTGATGTAATGGTAAAAGGGCCTGTTGAGGTTGCAGTGCGGCGATCTGATGGGTATGTTGGTGGGAGGCTGCCGGCGAAAGGGTCAGGATTAAATTCGCTCCATCCTTGACCAGTTACTGGGTCACCAGGGAAAATGAATTTTGTTGATTGCGTCGAAAATTCTATCCCAACTCCCCCTAAAGTAAAAGGCTGCCCGGTTTTCCATTGGGATTGCATATAACCGTAATAATCTTTCAGGGCCTGAGGATCTCCATTAACACGGCCTCCACTAAAGAAGTGGGCAAACCCTGAGACACCAATCATCTCTTCCTGTTCATCGATTGCGCCATCCCGGTCATTGTCCAGACCATCAATAGGGGCGAGAGCAGTTTTGAGAAAGGTCACACCTATTGCTGGCGGAGCTTCGTCGTATCCACCTTCATCATAATTGTCGGCATTGTATGCATAACCCAGGTGGAGTAGCGAATCAGATCCTACATAATCGTCGTCAGAATTACCGACGTCAATATCATTAAAGAATGCGAAATAGGCATCTGTTAAATCATTTGTGTTTTTATTGATCAGCTGATAATCATAAAACGTGACATTACTTATAAATCCAGGTATGTTAAAGACGTGTGCAGAAGCGTGCACTTCGAGACCGATTGGCTTACTGTCTGTGGCTTCATGGGTATTCCCACGATCATTCATGATCCACCAAAGACGCTGATCTCCAAGTAACTCAGGGAGATCTCCTTGGGCAAGATTGTAATTGTCTGGATCTCCATCACCATCAACAACGGGCGCGCCCAGATACCAGGGCCAGTTTTTGAGATTGTTTGAGATATGGCCGGCTGCTAGAAAAGAGGAGATGTCTTCTTTTCTTATTTCCCAAATCTTATCATAGCTCTTACAAAATACCGGCGGATTGCCTTCTTCGTCAAGCGGCCCCGCCCAGAATTCCCATGCACCATACCGTGTGGCCGCTCCTCTGAGCTCGCCGTCGATAAGGCCGGCAATCCAGATGCCAGCAGCAAATACGGGATTTACCCCACTACCCTTGGGTACCTCATATACAGAAGCACCACCCCGCCAGAAGAGCCCACCATTGTTGAGGATTTTTGCCCGGACATTGCCGGCATCGAGGATGGCTTCTCCTAGCGCAGGTTCGCAGTTTCCTGTCTGGGCGCGGGCTAAATTGGGGAATTGTAAAATGAAAAGTGTAAAATGCAAAATGTAAAAGAGCTTGGCACTTCCTTTTGGCGATAATGCAGATTTACATTTTCCAATGCTCAATTTCCAATTTCCAATTTTCATCGTGCAAGCACCATGCGTTTGGTGAAACGAAGGTGATCAAGCTCAATGCGTGCTAGATAAATACCGGAGGGCAAGGTGCCGGCTTCAAAGTTTATGGTGTAGAGGCCGGCGTCTTGCTGCTGCTCAACGAGCACTTCTACTTCGCGGCCCAGCATATCAAAAACCGCAAGCCGTACCTGCATGGATTGCGGCAGGCTGTAGCGGAGCGTTGTAGACTCGGCGAAGGGGTTGGGGAAATTCTCGCTGAATCCAAGGGAAGTGGGCAGATGTACCGGAACCTGGGTTGGGGCAGGAATCACAGGTTGCAGCAATTCCCCTGTAGATTCCCGGATACCAAATGTTAACCCTTTGAGTTCTTTGACTGAATCAAGGTGGTTGTCCCCACGTGCCCAGACAATGGCTGCTGTGATATCAACGGAATGTCCGGGCAAAATATCAAACGGGCCGGAGGCCAGGTCCATGCGTATATCAGCACCAAGAACTTGCCCCTGCTCGTCTCCAGTATCAAACATCGTCCAGAAAGATTTTGTCGTGGGATCTCCTGAATAAAAAAATCTGGTTGTTTTTAAGGGGAGATTCGCCGGCCATGATGCTGCTCCGTAATAGTATCCATGAAGGCCCTCATAAATGGGCGCCCCATCTTTCCAACGACCTTGCATTCGGTAATAGTAGTCTTGAGCGGACCGCGGGCCGCTAGTAAAAATGCCATCATCCAGGTTTTCCATGGCACTGCTTGTGCCGATCATCTCTCCCGGTTCATCGACCAGACCATCCCGGTCGTTATCTAGGCCATCTGCTTCAGCGAAAGCCGTTTGAATCAATGTATATCCTATCGCCGGCGGAGCCTCGCCATACCCTCCTTCGTCTATGTTGTTGTCATTGTATCCGTACACCAGATGCAATAAAGAATCAGATCCGATGTAATCATCATCGTAGTTACCCAGGTCAACATCGGAATACATGCCGAAGTAAGCTTTCTTTAGCGCTGATTTATTCTTATTGATGAGCTTATATGTGAAAAACGTCACATTGGCAAGTTTGACGGGACTGCCAAAGGAAAACGCAGATCCGTGTACTTCAAGACCTATTGGTTCGCTGTTTGTTGACCCATGCGCATTGCCCCGGTCATTCATCACCCACCAAAGTCGCTGGTCGCCTAATAGCTCTGGCAGATCGCCGGCATCCAGATTATAATTATCAGGATTTCCATCCGCATCAACAACGGGCGCACCCAACTGCCACGGCCAGTCACGCAGATTGTTTGAGATGTCTCCAGTATCAATGAACATCTGAAGGTCTGCACGTCGGATTTCCCATATCTTGTCGTAGACGGCGCAATCCGAAGGTGGATTCCCATTGATATCAAGCGGACCCGGCCAAAATTCTTGCGGCCCTATTAGGGATGCTGATATGTGCAACTCTTCATCAATGAGGCCACCGATCCAAACGTTAGAAATATAAAGAGAATTAAGACCTGTGCCTTTAGGGATTTCGTACAATCGGGTATTTGGGGCATTAAATTGTCTTTTGGTAAACAGAGCGCCATCATTTAGAATAAGCGCTCTGGCATTACCTGCATCAAGAATGGCCTGAGCCTGTGCGGGCTCGCAGGTGCCAACCTGGGCGCTCGCGCAAAGTGAGAAGTAAAAAGCTAAAAGTAAAAACAAGACGACTTTCAGCCTTTCCTTCTGCGGTTCTGCAGTTTTACATGCTGCTGTTCTGCATTTCATCGTGCAAGCACCATGCGTTTGGTGAAACGAAGGTGATCAAGCTCAATGCGTGCTAGATAAATACCGGAGGGCAAGGTGCCGGCTTCAAAGTTAATGGTGTAAATGCCGGCGTCTTGCTGTTGCTCAACAAGGACTTGCACTTCGCGACCCAGCATATCATACACCGCAAGCCGTACCTGCATGGTTTGAGGTAAGCTGTAGCGAAACGTGGTGGACTCGGTAAAAGGGTTGGGGAAGTTAGGG
>JBGCEN010000308.1:0-5002 GCA_045106435.1 Rhodothermales bacterium | reverse complement strand
ATTCCGCCGGCCCAAAGGCATCACGTTTGGACCGGTCATGAAATCTGGCCGGCGCTGGGAGCGATTGGCGGTTGTCGCTAAAAACTACGAAGGCACACTGCGGGTGGAAATTGAACACCCGCTGATCGTGAAATTTGTTGTCATCTATGCACCAATAACAGGCAGCGGCGGTCCTGTGTTTTACCACAAATTTACCGTGACCCCCGATGGCGTGTTGTCTACACTTACTTCTGCAGAATCTTCCACGTTTGGTTTAACCTTGCCTCTGCTGGAAAACGATGGCCGCGAGTTACAGGTGCATATCGGAGATCGATCAGCAAGTACAAGATATCCGGATGAAATTGGCCAGGGGGATGAGCAGCATTTTTTGGTAGTCAATAAAGAGCCTGTGGCTCTGGAGGCCGGCAAATCAATACGCAGTACCTATGGTTGGCTCAAGCCCGTCCGAGTTACTTCAACGGCTGAAAACATAGATGTGTTTACCTACCCCAGATCTGCTCAGGACCCGTCGGCTCAAGAGGTACATGAGAGTTTTAACTTGACGCAAGATGGATTTTCTTCCGTATTGGGAAGCGTAGAAGGGTCTATATATGTTGGTAGATTTTCTGCCGGCGGACGGGGAGATTCACTCACTCTAAAGGAAGGAAATGAGCCAGAGATTGTGTTCGATAAGACCTGTGGATTTATGGTCCAGCACGTTGATGGAAAAATTACCGCATTAGAGTCTGATGCAAATGTACAGGCCACTGTTCAGGGAAATGCTTACACCTTGAAGGCGTTCACTCCGCTGGTTTTAATTTAGGACTGCAGAATGTAAAATGTAAAACCGCAGAAGTGAGGCACCCATATACCGGCCGACATTCCTTCTATATTTTAAATTTTACATTCTACAGTCCTAAATTTACTCGTCGGTCCCACCGACGAGTGTATTAAGTCCTTTCAGCAGTTCTTTTTGTTGTGCTTGTTCGGGGGTTTCTTCAAGGTGTCGTGCCAGCACCTGTAATGCTTCGGGTGTACCCACTGCTGCAATGCGCTGAATCGTATATGTAAGTAGTCTTGGTAGCTCAGCCGCAAGCGCGAGGTCAAGGGCTCTGTTCATATCCATCGGAACCATTGGTTCTGCAGCATACCAAACCATGAGAGGCAGGTTGTGGTCGTTTGCATCTTCGGCGTGAGTGGATAGGCCGGCCATTACATCCCAGCGACGATCAGGATCTACGCGTTGCATTGCACTGGCCAGATACAAACGGACGGTAGCTGAAGGATCGTTGTGCGCCATCTCTGCAAAACGCTGCATGGCCGCGTCTGAGACCTCTTTGTCATCCGCAATGAGTTGCACAGCCCAACTGCGGATCATGTCGCTTTCATCACTCAGTAAATCGACAAGCGCTGCATCGCTTATACCATCCGATACATACAAGGCCCAGAGGGCACGTAGCCGGCGAGGGATATCTGTATTGTTCTTCAGGATTTGCTCCAGTGCTTTGTGGGCTTTTTTATCCGCTCCGCGTTCCTGTAGAATGCGCCGTGCATGGCGGACGTACCATTCGTTTTTGTGCAGCTGTAGTTCTGCCAACTCCTCATTGCTTTTGCTTTGGAGGTCAACCTGTACCCATTGATCGTTCTCATGGGTGATTTTGTAGATCCTTCCCAGTGTTTTGTCGTGAACGTCCGGATTTGGGCTGTGGCATTGATTTTTATCATACCAGTCGATTACATGAACGGAGCCATCCGGGCCATACTTGAAGTTTAGCATCTGCGACCACGAGTCATTCGCAAACAGGAAGTCCTCACCATGCTGACCGACATAGCCTGATCCATCACGTACAACAGCATCTACATTTGCCCGATATCCGTGGATGTTGTTCATGAAAAGCTG
The DNA here is from genome assembly GCA_045106435.1 of Rhodothermales bacterium. Lineage (GTDB taxonomy): Bacteria > Bacteroidota > Rhodothermia > Rhodothermales > JAHQVL01 > JBCCIM01. Next base: position 3,123 of record JBGCEN010000308.1, on the reverse strand, counting down.
ATCGTGATATTTCTCAGGCCACGAGCCGCCCTGATAGAACATCGCGCCGGCGTGGGCGTGGCCACCGCCTACTTCATCCGAACGATGGTTGCCGGCGTGTGGGCCGCGTTCACCCACCCAGTGTAAGTGATCCCCGTGCGTTTTAATATCATCGTATGTGTACGGGTTAAAATGTTCATACGCTTGCCGCTCATACCGCGCGCCAGGAATAACATGGAATAGATGAGGAATAACACACACCGTAATAAAGGGGTGCCCGAAGTCATTGAAGTCGATGCCCCATGGGTTGCTCGTCCCTTCTGCATAAAGCTCAAAATCGGTGCGTGTTGGGTGATATCTCCACACGCCACCGTTTAGTGCGACCCGCTCATTTTCGGGTGTACCCGGTACGCCTACATTCGAAGGTGTAAATACGCCCTGATTGCCATAAAGCCATCCGTCAGGTCCCCAGCGAAGACTGTTCAGGGTTTCGTGCGTATCGCGTGTGCCCCATCCGTCCAGTCTAATTTCCGGCGGGCCGGCTGGCTTGTCGCCATCTCTAGGAATGAACAACAGATATGGTGCAGCACCTACCCATACGCCTCCAAAGCCAAGCTCCATGCCGCTTACCAGATTGAGCCCTTCTATAAAGACTTTGCGGCTATCGAGTACACCATCTCCATTGGTGTCTTCAAAAATCAGGATACGATCACGTCCTTCTCCTTCCGGGGCAGGGACAGGATAGGTGTGTGCCTCTACGACCCATAGCCGGCCTTTGTCGTCATGGGTGAATGTGATGGGGCGGACAACATCTGGTTCTGCAGCAGCAAGGGTAATCTTAAAACCTTCAGGGACCTCCATGGCTTCCGCAGCTTTTTGCGGATTCAGGCCGGCATGTGGCACTTCCAGAATGGCCGGCATGATGTAGATATCTGAGGTTTTGAATTCGTTGGGGAACGTAGGCCGCTGTGAATAAAATTGAAACTCGTCAAAACTGATATACGCCAACTTATTATCCCTGATGTAGGGCAGGCCCGAAACACCGTCCTCATCATCGACCAAACGAATGAACATCTCGTCTGATTGTTTGTCTTGCAAGTCTACGACAACAGGCCGCATAGACTCGTTGTCGTGTCCTGAGATTTTGAAAAATACTTCGTTGCTTTGTGCATCAACCAGTTCCACGCGCGAGCCTGCAAGAGCACCGCCGGCTACCTGAAAACTTGCGTAAGGCTGCGTGATTTTAAAGGGTACTGAAGAAAGCGTACCTTTTGCCCGGTGACCATTCTCCTCGATGCTGCTCATCCAGAAGCTACCCGTATGGTTGCTCCGCGTATCACCCGTTCTAAGAATGAGTACATCTCCTTCTACAGGAATCGCCCCAAAGGCTTCTCCTTCTGCGGTCCAGTCCCGTAGCGTTCCCTCTTCAAAGCCGAGGTTTAGCGCACGGCCCTCTTGGACAACGGGCAATCCTGTAATCGCAGGATTATTGAGATCTATAATCTGAAAACTGCCTTCCATCCCGGCCTGGCGGTGTCCTGATACCGAACAGAAATAGGTGTCGTTTTCCGCGGCGGTAAATGTAACGCTTGTGCGGGCGCCGGCATCTACAATCACATCGGTTCGTACGCCGGCGTTTTCCATGACAAGATCATGTGTCAGCGTTTCCAAATTTACAATGGTGATCCGAACCGTTTCTCCCTTGTTGGCTGTTAGAACCGGATTACGAACGCCATCGATATCCCCGCCAATCCCTTTGTACCCAAGAATTGATGCACTGAGTGTATAGTCACGATCAACAGTTTCCTGTTGTGCGAATAATGGTAGGCATATAGTAAAAGTAAGAAACAGGACAGCGCAAAAAATTCGAAGGGTGGTCTTCATGGGCTGGGCGGGCTGATGGATGAAGTGTGCAGAATTCAATGTAAACCAGCACACATCAACTTTACAAGTCTGGTTCTTTGACAAATAGTGTGGTAGGCTTAAGTTTCCTTCTATGAACGAAGCTCAATTCTACCAAGATCTGTTGGGGCTTGAGCGATTAACGGTTACGTTGATCGAAGCCTCACCCCGACGCATTGTTGTCCACGCGAATTACGAAGTCGAAACGTCTCGATGTCCGGTTTGCTTGGGTCCAACTCGCCTGGTGAATCAGTACGATATACGCAAGGTTCAGGACCTGAGCATTTCAGGCAAGGAAGTTTGGCTACATTTGCGCTTGCCTCAGTTTGTCTGTCCCAAGTGTGATCGCTATTTCATGGCCACGCCTGATTGGATTATGCCGGGCAAGAGTTACACCCGGCGCCAGGCCAAATGGATCTTCGAACTCTGCGCCAAGCAACCCTTCACAGAAGTAGCGGCTTTGGTAAACCTGAGCCACAAAACTGTCGAGCGGCTCTATTACGCTTTCGCTAAGCAAAGCCTCGATATGGCTGAGCGCTACAGCCGTGTTCGTCGTCTGGGTATCGATGAACTCTCGCACCGTAAAGGCAAACAAGATTACGTCTGCGTACTGACCGATTTGGATCGAGGAGTTCAGCTTGATGTATTGCCAGATCGCAAGAAACAGACACTAAAGGCGCATTTTGAGCAGTTAGGCACTGATTTCTGCAACCAGATAGAGGTTGTTGCCTGCGACATCTGGAGGCCTTACATCGATGTGGCGCAGGCTTGCTTTACTGGGGCTGAGATCGTTATCGACCGCTTTCATGTAGTCAAGGCACTCAACGAGGTGCTCGATAAGATTCGAAAGCGCCTTCGTCGAGACTTTAAGCACGAAGCCTGTTTCAAGAACATCAAATGGAAGCTCTTTAAGCGCGATTGCACAATCGATGAGCACAAGCAGTTGCAGGAAGCCTTCTCGAAGTCCTGGATACTTGAAGAAGTCTATCAGTTGCGCAATACGTTCCATGCGATGTTTGATCTGGCCCGAGATAAATCGCAGCTATGCAGCGAATTCGATCACTGGATCGCGCATGCCCAAGCGCTGGGCAACGAGCATCTGGATACTTTCCTGAAAACCTTGAAAAGGTGGAAAGAACCGATTGCGGCCTATGCTTCAAACAGGATTACAAACGCAGTCACCGAAGGGTTGAACAATTACCTGAGGTACTTCAAACGAATCTCGTTTGGCTTGCCAAACTT